>NZ_JAENDM010000017.1:0-99319 GCF_019375075.1 Escherichia sp. XD33 | reverse complement strand
GTTTCTCCGGTCCTAAGACATCAATCATCTGCTCTCCAATGACTAGTCTAAAAACTAGTATTAAGACTATCACTTATTTAAGTGATATTGGTTGTCTGGAGATTCAGGGGGCCAGTCTACTGGCTAATATAACCTCCGCCATTTAAGGTATATTTTACACCACTCTGACCCCCACTATCTTTTCCGGTGGTCATACTATCCATTCGTGTATCACGAGCGGTAATCGCAATGCCGGTAGCGGATTCGCAAGTTATAGTCATATTAATATTACGTGTTCCAATCTGTGTGTAGTGCTGCGTTGAAAGTCTATTGACTGAATGACTACCGAAGTTAACAACTCCGCCGTTGCTTAGTATTGGAGTACAAGCTGCAGCTTCCAGAGTCACCTTAACGTCAATTGATACTCTATCAGCGGCTTGCGCTGACATGGCAAAAAAGGCACTTCCGGCAATCAGTAATTTTACATTGTTCATTTTGCCTCCACCAGGACCGTCAGATTGCCTGTAATATCTGTCATGTCGGTTAGTTCCCCTTCATCCTTAAAAGCTGGAGCCATTGTCAGTGTGAGGCTAACGCTTTTACCGCTATCAATTACCACTTCTTGACCATTTTGCATAAACACCAGCCAATTATTGGGGGAACTACTAATTGATGCTGTTCCTGTGCTGCCCGGATTGTCATTTTTGCCACTGGCTAACGCCAGGTCGAGATTGTTACTACCTGAAAATGCATCGCTGGCGATCAGATTTAATGAACCATTCGGGCCAAATCCAAATCCGTTGTTGGAAATATTAGCGGTATTCAACTGAACACGAATATGAGCGTCCTGATCGCATTGCATTACCAGCGTGATTGTTCTGTCTGCTAATTGTGTTGTTTTACCCCGGTCAACTTGGCGCATGGCAGCACTTCGTTTGCCATAGTCGATATTTTGTATGCTACTGGAGATATTACACTCTGCCTGAGCGGCCATGGCGAAGTTCAGCAGCAGGCATCCTGTTATTATCCGTTTCATTGGCACTCTCCTGTTGCTGTCTCATAGAACACATCTTTTGGTGCATCTTCTGGGAATGTAAGGTGAATACGGCATGATTGCTGCTCATCTTTTATATCTAGCACCATGTCCGGTTTGATGTTATTGAGGAATACAACACCGTCATCCACTGATGTTGTCAGATAGTTGCCTTCACTATCTTCAATCGCAACGCCTCTGGGCAGTTTTTTGCCGTCGGAAAGTGTGATATTGAGTAATGCACGGCGTTGTGTTATCGCACTGAATCCGACTTTCCCTACTGCACCACGGCCTTGTTTGATCATTTTTGTGCCGTTACCGATATCGACATTTTTTGGCAAGCTGGCGGTATCGATCTCAACTCCTGATGTTCGCCACGGCTGGATTGATGGAATGACGGCATTACCCCGAAAATCTGTCCATACTGGGCCTGCCTGAGATGTAATTCTGACACCTGCAATATTGTTATCCATTTTTGCGATGGCGAAAGTGTCATTGATAGTCCACGGTGAAAAGGTCACTCCCTGATCATGTACGGCAATACCACCTGACATCGTACCGTTGTAAGTACGGCTATCACTGCCGCTTGCTCCTGCGGCAAGGCTGACTTGGGTGTAATGGAGATTGGAACTGATACTGCCGTTCAAGCTCGTTTCACGTTCGTCGTGATCTCGTTCAGCATTCACATAGTAGGACATCTCATCTGAGACGACTCCCATGACACCAGTACCATAGTGGGTTTTATGATCGTCATGGCGAGTATACAGTGTGGCGGTGTTTGATCTGCCAAATGGAATACTGATGTTGACGTAGAACAGATCACCATCGTCTTCATTATTTTCTGAAGCACTAAGTTGATGCTGCCAGTTGACGGAAACCGTGGCGTGTTTGAACGCTTTGTTCCAGTTAATATTAAGGTTGCTTGAGTCATTGTCACCGTCGTAACTATATGTTTTATAGCCACTGATGTTGAAACCACCCAGAATGGAGTTAGACCAGTTTAAACCAAGCGCATAAGTGCTTTTAGTCGGATCGGTATAATCATCATCAATCGCTTCAGACAGTTCGCGATAATGGCGATCAGATCGAGTGAGGCTGGTTGTTAGCCCAAGTGAAAATGGGAGATTGTAGTTCGCGTCAAGACGATATTTCTGTCCTTGCAGTGAGTCTTTCGTATCCTGCGATGTACTAATTTGGCTGCTCACTGTTAAATCGGGCAGGGGAACCAGACTCGACCGGATTGATGCCGCCTGATAATTTTCTGCTACGATAACGCCGCCGTTCATTGCACTCCAGCGTGTCAGATTCCATCCGCTCGATGCACTAATTACCCAAGGTGATTCGTCATAGTCATCGTCTACCCGCCCTATCGCGAAGCGATAACCCTGGAAGCTTTCTACATGCTGATTAAACAGGGTGGAGGGAACAATATAGTTGTGCGAACTACCGTCTGTTTCGACAACGGTGACATTAAGATCACTATTACCATTGCGAACAGGTACATCAGGGATAGTGAATGCGCCCGCAGGAACCAGAATGGAATGAATTAAAACTCCTTGTTGACGAATCTCGACACGAGCCTGAGAGGTGTTGGCTATACCAGTAACTTGCACACCACTGCCGCTGGTTTGCAATGCGTTGTCCGGTGCGATTTCGATACCGTAAATACTGGCTCCTTCCAACACGCTATTATTGAGGTTAACTTCACCTGCTCGCATGAGTGTTTTAAGATCTGTAAAGGTACGTTGAAGGTAGGTTGACGAGTTCTGGTTACTGAATGTGCCATTTGTTTGTGTAAGGAACTGATGGCTGCGTAACATCCAGTCATTAATATTAATCCCGCCTTCAAGTGCAGCCTGGGAGTAGTCCGAACTCCCATTAGAAAATTCTGCACGGCTGCTCATCAGAGAGTAGTTTAGCAGCGCAGCTGTTCCACCAGTTGCTGCGTTTGTGAGATCCAACCCTATGGGAATGATCGCCTGTGGTGAAACGATAATATCTAACGCTTCCAGGTTAGGTAATGGTGTGATTGTGGTACCCGGGTAGGACAATATATAGTCGTAACAGCCATTTTTTTCTTCAGAAGGAATTTTTAAACCGGCTTGTTGCAGAAATGCCTGATCAAGACAAATGTCGCCATTTTCATCAAAGCGCGTAGCAATGTTGCCTTTTTTTTCGCCATTTACTGATACTATCAGTGAATATTCACCTGGCAAAAAACGGGCTGAACGGGAAAAATAATGCGATATATTAGGATCTACACCTAGTGATTTTAATGTTTCCCGATCAAAATCAACAGCGGCAATCTCTATACCATCTGCATTGGCTGGGGGAGAAAAGGCAAAACCAATGGTGTAGGCCAGTAACGTTTTTTTTAACATCCTTGTCGCTCCAGGCAAAGTTATTTTAAGTCAGTGACATATTTATTACCGCGATAACCATATCGGCTGGCTGGGTAAAACTCGACTTTTGTATCCGTAGCGTTTGTTAATGCAGTAGTTGTACTGGTGTGTGGTAGAAAATAGGTCTTATTTATAGCCCCCGTTTTTCCTGAAGGGAGCGTTTTAAATTGTAAGGTCATACGAACGACATAATTACTGGGGTTGCTAATCTCAATTTGGTCGCCATTTTTACGCCATTCCAGGAATTTCCAGGTCTCTCGCTCTTCCGGCAGGGAAGCCGGGTGGATCAGTACAGGTAGATCCTGACGAATTGAAACAGTAACTCTGCTGCTCTTGTCATCTTTTGGTGGAATACCTTCGAACGTTACGCGTTTCAGCTCTTCTGATTGCAGAGGAACAGTCGCCTGAAGTAAAAATCGAACCTGTTGTACTTGACCGGCTTCAACACGAATAACGGGCTGAGTCGGGATTAAACGAATTGATTTATTGCTTTCAGGCAAATCAACAATGGTGGTGTAAAGCAATGAAGGATGATCATCTGTATTCTTAATATTAATACTAGCTTCACCACGCTTTTCATCAACCAGCAATACTGATGTTTCAGGAACCATCCCTGTGGCTAAGGTATTCATTGATGTTGTTATAAATACAGTGAATGTAATGTGTCTGAGCATTTAAATTAAAACTCCTGTAATAATGATAAATAACGCAGAAACATATTGTTAATATATGTTATGCACTGTTTGCGATGAGATTGATTAAGACAGACCATGTCATAGGGCATAATCTGTCCGAGTTATAGCTAACTGGTTAATGCGTAAAAATAAAAACTGTATTACAAGTTCTTATAAATACTGAACGCTGATAGTGACGTTACCATCCAGTTTGATCGTTTCATCAGAACCAAGAATAGTATTGTCATTTACCGCAGCATCAATCAGTAACGGGAAGGTGACCGCTGTAATGGCAACAGGTGTCAGTTCCCCTGTTTTTGCAACAGAATAACCGCGCTCGATTGCTGAGCAACTTGTCAGCGAGCAGAATGCGCCATTAGATGAGGCTTTCCATGTGGGGGTCGCTGCTGACCAGTGGTCAGTTTGAATCAGGTCGACAGGAATTTCACCTGTATCGTCCGCCGCGTGAATCCCACCATTAGACCTGTCAATACCAATGGATGCAGCGCCAATTTTTTGTCCATTAGGCGCAGAACCTAAACCAAAGGCGTTTTTCGTTCCCTTCATATCTACGAGAGTATCATAAGCTTTTTCAATATAGGATGTGTCGTTTAACGCTACAATGGTCGACTGACGGTTATCCTTGGAGGTTACAGCAATTAGCGTTGGTGCTGTGCAGGTTATATTTAATGTGCTGTTTTTGCGGCCCAGTTGAACCAGTTTATTACTTTTACCGGTCGGATTCAGCGCACTGTTATGATGTTTCCCATAGTCAACAATGCCGCCGCCCGTAACAACTGGGGTACATGCACCAGGGGTATACTCGCCGATGATAGTTAATTCTGTATCAGTTGAATCTGTTGCCATGGCACTGAATGCTGCAACAGAAAGTGCTGCACAAATAGCAGCTGTTGTGAGGTTCTTTTTGAAAAACATATGAACATATCCTTAATAACAAATTTATTTTTTAAAATAAAAAGCTGAAGCAGTATATATATCTGTTTGTGAATGTAAATAAATAACTCGTTCAGAAATAGCCAACTTGCTGGGATGTATTTATTTAATGAATTTTATAGCTACGATCATGTGAATAATAAGGTGCTGGTGAGGTGGTTTGTGGTGATAATTATTCATTGCATGAATGTTTGCGCTGAAAAATAGGAAAATATATAGATAATTAAGGATAATATATTGGTTTTTTATATTCATATTTTGTATATTAATATCGAGACAATTTACATGGAATGAAAAGACTGAATAGCTTGCAGAATCGGTATTGTCAGAGGTGTTAACAAGTAATTGAGACGGATTGTAAATGAGAAATTGCTTGATATGCTTCACTCATCAGACTTGGTGAACAAAGCACAATTTATTGAAAATTATCCCTATTATAGGAAAGGTCAAACGCTCATGCCGCATTTGCCAGAAAACAACGCGCACTTCGTCAGTAATTTGATTCGCCAGACACAGTCTGGCGAATTCATTGTTACCTCGCTTAAACTTCCAGCCAGTTCATAATACCGTCTGCCGCCTTACGACCTTCGGCAATAGCGGTCACCACCAGATCGGAACCACGGACGATATCGCCGCCAGCAAAGATTTTCGGGTTGCTGGTCTGGAAGGCGTTGTCGCTGCCTTCCGGGGCGATGATGCGGCCTTGTGAATCCAGCTCGACGCTGTGTTTTGCCAGCCATTCCATGTTGTGTGGACGGAAACCAAACGCCATGATCACCGCATCTGCCGGAACGATATGTTCGGAACCTGCAACGATCTCCGCGCGGCGACGGCCTTTGGCGTCCGGTTCGCCCATTTCGGTACGCACCATTTTTACGCCGCTGACTTTGCCGTTACCGTTCACTTCAATACCCAGCGGCTGGACGTTGAATTTGAACTCTACGCCTTCTTCCCGCGCGTTTTTCACTTCGCGGCGGGAACCCGGCATGTTCTCTTCATCACGACGATAGGCACAGGTAACGTGCTTCGCTCCCTGGCGCACGGACGTACGCACGCAGTCCATCGCAGTGTCGCCACCGCCAAGGACCACCACGCGTTTGCCTTCCATGCTGACGAACGGTTCGTCGCGGGTTTCACCAAAGCCCATTAACTGTTTGGTGTTGGCGATGAGGAACGGCAGCGCTGCGTACACGCCATCGGCGTCTTCGTTTTCCAGCCCGCCGCGCATTGACTGATAAGTCCCGACGCCAAGGAACACGGCATCGTAATCACTCAGCAGATCGTCCAGCTGTACGTCGCGGCCCACTTCGGTATTGAGTTTGAATTCAATACCCATGCCGGTGAAGATTTCACGGCGACGCGTCATTACCTCTTTTTCCAGCTTGAAGGCCGGAATACCGAAGGTCAGCAGCCCGCCAATTTCTGGATGACGGTCGAAGACAACGGCTTTTACGCCGTTACGCGTCAGGACATCCGCACACGCCAGACCTGCCGGGCCTGCGCCGATAATCGCCACTTTTTTACCGGTCTGTTTCACACCAGACATATCCGGACGCCAGCCCATCTCGAACGCTTTATCGTTGATATAGCGCTCAATGTTGCCGATGGTCACCGCGCCAAACTCATCGTTCAGAGTGCAGGAACCTTCGCACAGACGGTCTTGCGGGCAGACTCGTCCGCAAACTTCCGGCAGGGTGTTGGTCTGGTGCGACAGTTCCGCCGCTTCAAAAATACGCCCCTCGTTGGCGAGCTTCAGCCAGTTCGGGATGTAGTTGTGTACCGGGCATTTCCACTCGCAGTATGGGTTGCCGCACGACAGGCAGCGGTCAGCCTGCGCTTTGGCCTGGCCTTCGGAAAACGGCTCGTAAATTTCAACAAACTCAATTTTGCGGATCTTCAGCGGTTTCTTTGGCGGATCAACGCGCTGCAGGTCGATAAATTGATAAACATTCTGACTCATTGTTGCTACCCCTTACTGCGCCTGCACGCGCAACTCAGCTGCGCTACGACTACGGTGACCCAGCAGTGCTTTTACATCACTGGACTTCGGTTTAACCAGCGCAAATTTAGTGGCGAAGGTTGACCAGTTCGCCAGAATCTCTTCACCGCGCTGAGAGCCGGTATGCTGCACATGCTCGGTGATAAGACCACGCAGATGCTCTTCATGGATCGCCAGAGCGTCAACGCTTAAGACCTCGACCAGTTCCGGGTTAACGCGTTTGCGGAAATCGCCGCTTTCATCGAGAACGTAAGCGAAACCGCCGGTCATGCCCGCACCGAAGTTAACGCCGGTTTTACCCAGAATGCAGACGATACCACCCGTCATATATTCACAACCGTTGTCGCCAATGCCTTCTACCACGGTGATAGCACCGGAGTTACGCACGCCGAAACGTTCACCCGCGCGGCCTGCGGCATACAGACGACCACCGGTCGCGCCATACAGGCAGGTGTTGCCGATAATGCTTGCTTCATGGCTGCGGAAGGCGGAACCAACCGGAGGACGAATGGCGATTAAGCCGCCCGCCATGCCTTTACCGACATAGTCGTTGGCATCACCGGTCAGGTACAGTTCCACGCCGCCCGCGTTCCACACGCCGAAGCTCTGGCCTGCGGTGCCGTTGAAGTACGCTTTGATAGGATCGGCTGCCAGCCCCTGATCGCCGTGCGTCTGGGCGATATAGCCTGAAAGCGACGCGCCGACAGAACGGTCGGTGTTGCGAATATCGAACCAGAAGGTTTTGCTCTGGCGCTCATCGACAAACGGTTTCGCCTGTTGCAGCAACTGCGCGTTCAGCAGGCCGTTATCAAACGGCGGGTTGTTTTCGGTGCAGTAGAGTGCCTTACCTGGATGCGGTTCGGCAGTCTCCAGCAGCTTCGACAGCGCCAGCTTCTGCTGTTTGGCGGTGAAACCGTCCAGCTCTTTCAGCAGGTCGGTGCGACCAATCAGATCCACCAGACGTGTTACGCCAAGCTGTGCCATCAGCTCGCGGGTTTCACGGGCGATAAACTCAAAGTAATTCGTCACCTTGAATGGCAGGCCGTGATAGTGGTTCTTACGCAGTTTGTCATCCTGAGTTGCTACACCCGTTGCGCAGTTGTTCAGATGGCAAATACGTAGATATTTACAGCCGAGCGCCACCATCGGGCCAGTGCCGAAGCCGAAGCTTTCTGCGCCGAGAATCGCCGCCTTGATGATATCGACACCCGTTTTCAGGCCGCCATCGACCTGCAAACGGATCTTGTGACGCAAGCCGTTAGCAACCAGCGCCTGCTGGGTTTCAACAAGCCCCAGCTCCCACGGACAGCCTGCGTATTTCACCGATGAAAGCGGACTTGCGCCGGTGCCGCCGTCATAGCCTGCGATGGTGATCAAGTCCGCATAAGCTTTTGCCACGCCAGTCGCGATGGTGCCTACTCCCGGTTCGGAAACCAGCTTCACGGAGATCATCGCTTTCGGGTTAACCTGCTTGAGGTCGAAAATGAGCTGCGCTAAGTCCTCGATAGAGTAGATATCGTGGTGCGGCGGCGGGGAGATCAGCGTCACTCCGGGCACCGAATAGCGCAGTTTGGCGATGTAAGGCGTGACTTTATCACCCGGCAACTGACCGCCTTCGCCTGGCTTCGCGCCCTGGGCGACTTTAATCTGAATGACGTCGGCATTGACCAGATACGCCGGAGTAACCCCAAAGCGACCGGAAGCCACCTGCTTGATGCGCGACACTTTGTTGGTGCCGTAGCGCGCCGGGTCTTCGCCGCCTTCACCGGAGTTCGAATTACCGCCGATGCTGTTCATCGCTTCCGCCAGCGCCTCGTGGGCTTCCGGGCTTAACGCGCCGATAGACATCGCGGCGGTATCAAAGCGTTTAAACAGTTCGCTTGCCGGTTCAACATCAGCAATGTTGACCGCGTTTTCACCCGGCGTAATTGCCAGCAGATCGCGCAGCGTGGTTGCCGGACGCTCATTAACCAGCTTCGCGTATTCCTGATAGTCGCTGTACTCGCCGCTTTGTACCGCTTGTTGCAGCGTGCGCACCACGTCCGGGTTGTAGGCGTGGTATTCGCCGCCGTGGACGTATTTCAGCAGGCCGCCCTGGCTGATGGGCTTACGCGCCAGCCAGGCACGTTTCGACAGATTCAGCAGATCCTGCTGGAAGTCTTCAAAGCTTGCCCCACCAATGCGGCTGACCGCCCCCTGGAAGCACAGGCCCACTACATCATCGTGTAGACCGACCGCTTCAAACAGTTTCGAGCAGCGGTAAGAGGCGATGGTGGAGATGCCCATTTTGGACATGATTTTGTACAAGCCTTTGTTGATGCCGTTACGGTAGTTGAGCATCACGGTACGATAATCTTTGGCAATCGCATGGGTGTCTACCAGGCGGCCCAGCGTTTCATAGGCAAGGTATGGATAAATAGCCGTCGCGCCGAAGCCCAGCAACACGGCGAAGTGGTGCGGATCGCGGGCGCTGGCGGTTTCGACGATGATGTTGGCATCGCAACGCAGGCTTTGATCGACCAGACGGGTCTGGATCGCGCCAACCGCCATCGGGGCTGGAACCGGCAGGCGATCTTTAGCGATATTCCGGTCGGAGAGCACCAGCAGCACGGTGCCGCTACGTACCATTTTTTCGGCTTTGTCGCACAGCTCTTTGACTGTCGCTTCGAGCGTGGTTTTAGTGACGTCAAAGGTGATATCCAGCGTATCTGCGCGGTAGTGCTCCTCTTTCATCGTCGTGAGCTGTTTGAAATCGGAGTAGAGCAGAATCGGCGATTTAAAGCTTAAACGGTGCGCCTGGCCCTCTGCTTCGCAAAAGACGTTCATTTCACGACCGATACTGGTGGCGAGCGACATAACATGCGCTTCACGCAGCGGGTCGATTGGCGGGTTAGTCACCTGGGCAAACTGCTGGCGGAAGTAGTCGTAAATAATGCGCGGCTGACTGGAAAGCACGGCGAATGGGGTATCATCGCCCATCGAACCGACCGCTTCCTGACCGTTTTCGCCCAGTACGCGAATTACGGAGTCCAGCTCTTCCGCGCTGTAGTTAAACTGTTTCTGGTAGCTGGCAAGCGTGTCGTCGTCCAGTTCGCGGCTACCCACTTCTTCATCGGGCAGATCTTCAAACGGTACCAGTCGGCGGACGTTTTTCTCCATCCACTCTTTATATGGATGGCGGCTTTTCAGATCGTCATCGGTTTCTGCCGAGTGCAGAATACGCCCACTGCGGGTGTCGATAACCATCAGTTCGCCTGGCCCGACGCGGCCTTTTTCGACCACTTCGTCAGGCTGGTAATCCCAGATACCGACTTCAGAGGCGCAGGTGATGAGCTTATCTTTGGTGATGACGTAGCGCGCCGGACGCAGACCGTTACGGTCGAGGTTACAGGCGGCAAAACGACCGTCGGACATCACGATGCCCGCCGGGCCATCCCACGGCTCCATATGCATGGAGTTAAAGTCAAAGAAGGCACGCAGTTCCGGGTCCATATCCGGGTTGTTCTGCCAGGCGGGGGGTACTAATAGACGCATGGCGCGGATGATATCCATCCCGCCTGCCAGCAGCAGTTCCAGCATGTTATCCATGGAACTGGAGTCAGAGCCGGTTTCGTTGACGAACGGTGCGGCGTCGTGCAGATCAGGGATAAGCGGCGTCTGGAATTTATAGGTACGCGCACGCGCCCATTGGCGGTTACCGGTGATGGTGTTGATTTCACCGTTATGCGCCAGATAGCGGAACGGTTGCGCCAGCGGCCAGCGCGGTACGGTGTTAGTGGAGAAGCGCTGGTGGAACAGGCAAATGGCCGATTCCAGACGCAGGTCCGCAAGATCCAGATAAAAGCGCGGCAGATCCGCCGGCATACACAGACCTTTATAGATGTTCACCAGATTCGACAGGCTACAGACGTAGAAGTCTTTGTCGGCTTCGAGACGCTTTTCAATGCGGCGGCGGGCGATAAACAGACGGCGCTCCATATCGCGTGGACGCCAGCCTGCCGGGGCGTTCACAAAAATTTGCTCAATGCGTGGCAGAGAGGAGAGGGCGATTTCACCCAGCACGCCTTCGTTAGTGGGGACATCACGCCAGCCCACAATCGACAAGGTTTCGCGTTGCAGCTCTTCTTCAACGATGCGGCGTGCGGCAGCGGCGAGTTCAGGATCTTTATTCAGGAATAGCATCCCGACGGCGTAGTTTTTCGCTAAACGCCAGCCGCGCTCCTGCGCAACGATGCGAAAAAAGCGATCCGGTTTTTGTAACAGCAAGCCGCAACCGTCACCGGTTTTACCATCGGCGAGAATCGCGCCACGGTGCTGCATGCGGGCCAGTGCGTGTATTGCAGTACGCACTACCTTGTGGCTAGGTTCGCCTTCTATGTGGGCGATCAGGCCGAAACCACAGTTATCCCTCTCAAGGGATTTATCGTACAACATATCGTGAACCTCCCCCAGGCTCTGCGGGAACCCCACTTCCGAACCGCTGCGCACGGGCACAGAAAGAGCGTGGCGACGGGGTTTGCGTGTCATACGCGCGCCTCGCATTCGCCCCCTTGTTGTCCTTTTCGCATCGGTTAATACGGTGAAGAGGGGATCTCAATTACTGCATAAATATGATGAGCAGGCTGCTCATCCAGAAAGCTTCCAGCGGATTTCCAACTTATCGGGAAAGCTGATACAGGTCAAATAGCAAGCTTATTGGTACAGAAATGTGCTTTAGCGCAAAATTCTTTATTAACTGACTGAAATTAAAATAGATTTTATCTTTAAGGCTAAAAGGGAAGTCGTTAGAGAAACAGTCAATTCCTGACTGTCATAAAGGCGTGTTAACCCTTATCCTGCCTTGAACTGACGAGAAAACCAGCATTTTATACTGCCTTAATTGGTAATGACGTTTCATGCTACTGTTTTTGCCTAAAATCCATAAGGAGATAAAAAAATCTGACACAAGATAAGCAAAAGTGATTTATGTGATTATGCATGAAATTTCGGTAATTTTGATTGATTATGCAGTTGATAAAAGCAGACCGGGACGATTGATCCAGGTCATCGCCGAATTGAGCTAAAAATGGCAGGCTTTGGCCTCTTTTCAAGGCGCGGTCTATCAGATTATGCAGTTACAGAAATTAGTCAATATGTTTGGTGGTGATCTCACCCGTCGTTATGGGCAAAAGGTGCATAAGCTGACGCTGCACGGCGGTTTTAGCTGCCCTAACCGTGACGGTACCATCGGGCGTGGTGGCTGCACATTCTGTAATGTGGCCTCGTTTGCCGATGAAGCGCAGCAGCATCGTTCCATTGCCGAGCAACTGGCGCACCAGGCGAATTTAGTTAACCGTGCTAAACGCTATCTGGCCTACTTTCAGGCGTATACCAGCACCTTTGCGGAAGTTCAGGTGCTGCGTTCTATGTATCAGCAGGCGGTGAGCCAGGCCAATATTGTCGGTTTGTGTGTTGGTACCCGCCCGGACTGCGTGCCGGATGCGGTGCTGGATCTGCTTTGCGAATATAAGGACCAGGGTTACGAAGTGTGGCTGGAGCTGGGGCTACAAACCGCCCACGACAAAACACTGCATCGCATCAACCGCGGCCATGATTTTGCCTGTTATCAGCGTACAACCCAGCTGGCACGTCAGCGCGGGCTGAAGGTGTGTTCCCACTTAATTGTCGGCCTGCCTGGCGAAGGGCAGGCTGAATGTTTGCAAACGCTGGAGCGAGTGGTTGAAACCGGCGTGGACGGCATAAAGCTGCATCCGCTGCATATTGTGAAAGGCAGCATTATGGCGAAAGCCTGGGAAGCGGGGCGTTTGAACGGTATTGAACTGGAGGATTACACGCTCACTGCCGGAGAAATGATTCGCCATACGCCACCGGAAGTGATCTACCACCGCATTTCCGCCAGCGCCCGTCGCCCGACGCTGCTTGCTCCGCTGTGGTGCGAAAATCGATGGACGGGAATGGTCGAGCTGGATCGCTATCTGAATGAACATGGCGTACAGGGATCGGCGCTGGGACGTCCGTGGCTACCTCCAACGGAGTAGGTCGTTGAGGGGAATTCCGCATTTCTCACACAATTTATAACGTAACTGTCAGAATTGGGTATTATTGGGGCAGGTTGTCGTGAAGGAATTCCCTAATGAAGCAAATTCGTCTGCTGGCGCAGTATTATGTTGACCTGATGATGAAGTTAGGTCTGGTGCGCTTCTCAATGTTGCTGGCGCTGGCCCTCGTCGTTCTTGCCATTGTGGTACAAATGGCGGTAACCATGGTGCTGCATGGTCAGGTCGAAAGCATTGATGTTATTCGTTCTATCTTCTTTGGTTTGCTGATTACGCCGTGGGCGGTCTACTTTCTATCGGTGGTCGTCGAGCAACTGGAGGAGTCACGACAACGTCTGTCACGGCTGGTGCAAAAACTGGAGGAGATGCGCGAGCGCGATTTGAGCCTCAACGTTCAGTTAAAAGATAATATTGCCCAGCTAAATCAGGAAATTGCCGTTCGTGAAAAAGCGGAAGCAGAACTGCAGGAAACCTTCGGCCAACTGAAAATTGAAATCAAAGAGCGCGAAGAGACACAAATTCAGCTCGAGCAGCAATCCTCATTCTTACGTTCCTTCCTTGATGCTTCACCCGACCTGGTTTTTTATCGTAACGAAGATAAAGAGTTTTCCGGCTGTAACCGCGCGATGGAGCTGCTGACCGGAAAAAGCGAAAAACAACTGGTTCACCTGAAACCTGCTGATGTTTACTCACCGGAAGCCGCCGCAAAAGTCATTGAAACCGATGAAAAAGTGTTCCGTCATAATGTGTCACTGACCTATGAACAGTGGCTGGATTACCCGGACGGGCGCAAAGCCTGCTTTGAAATCCGTAAAGTGCCGTACTACGACCGCGTGGGTAAACGTCACGGTTTGATGGGCTTTGGTCGCGACATTACCGAGCGTAAGCGGTATCAGGATGCGCTTGAACGGGCCAGCCGCGACAAAACGACGTTTATCTCCACCATCAGTCACGAATTGCGTACACCGCTGAACGGTATCGTCGGTCTGAGCCGCATTCTGCTGGATACCGAACTCACCGCCGAGCAGGAAAAATATCTCAAGACCATCCATGTTTCGGCCGTCACGCTGGGGAATATCTTTAACGATATTATCGACATGGATAAGATGGAACGGCGCAAGGTCCAGCTTGATAATCAACCGGTTGATTTCACCAGCTTCCTTGCCGATCTGGAAAATCTCTCCGCATTGCAGGCGCAACAAAAAGGATTGCGCTTTAACCTGGAGCCGACGCTGCCATTACCGCATCAGGTCATTACCGACGGGACGCGTTTACGGCAGATCCTGTGGAACCTCATCAGTAACGCCGTCAAATTCACCCAGCAAGGCCAGGTTACCGTGCGCGTGCGCTACGATGAAGGCGATATGCTGCATTTTGAAGTGGAAGACTCTGGTATCGGCATTCCGCAGGATGAGCTGGATAAAATTTTCGCCATGTATTACCAGGTGAAAGACAGTCATGGCGGTAAACCTGCCACCGGCACCGGTATTGGTCTGGCCGTTTCTCGTCGTCTGGCGAAAAATATGGGCGGCGATATTACGGTTACCAGCGAACAGGGCAAAGGTTCAACCTTTACGTTGACGATCCACGCACCGTCGGTAGCAGAAGAGGTCGATGATGCGTTTGATGAAGACGATATGCCTTTACCGGCGCTGAATGTGCTGCTGGTGGAAGACATTGAACTGAACGTGATTGTTGCGCGTTCTGTGCTGGAAAAATTAGGTAACAGCGTTGATGTCGCCATGACCGGCAAGGCGGCGCTGGAGATGTTTAAACCGGGCGAATACGACCTGGTGTTGCTGGATATTCAGTTGCCAGATATGACCGGGCTGGATATCTCTCGTGAACTGACGAAACGTTATCCGCGCGAGGATTTACCGCCGCTGGTGGCCTTAACCGCTAACGTGCTGAAAGACAAACAAGAGTACCTCAATGCTGGAATGGATGATGTGCTGAGTAAGCCGCTTTCTGTTCCGGCGCTAACCGCGATGATCAAGAAATTCTGGGATACCCAGGATGATGAGGAGAGTACGGTGACGACAGAAGAGAACAGTAAATCAGAAGCATTGCTCGATATTCCCATGCTGGAACAGTATCTCGAACTTGTAGGACCGAAGCTGATCACCGACGGGTTAGCGGTGTTTGAGAAGATGATGCCGGGCTATGTCAGCGTGCTGGAGTCGAATCTGACGGCGCAGGATAAAAAAGGCATTGTTGAGGAAGGACATAAAATTAAAGGTGCGGCGGGGTCAGTGGGGTTACGCCATCTGCAACAGCTGGGTCAGCAAATTCAGTCTCCTGACCTTCCGGCCTGGGAAGATAACGTCGGTGAATGGATTGAAGAGATGAAAGAAGAGTGGCGTCACGACGTAGAAGTGCTGAAAGCGTGGGTGGCAAAAGCCACTAAAAAATGACCCCGGCTAGACCGGGGTGCGCGAATACTGCGCCAACACCAGGGAAATCTTGGCTGCGCCGTAAATTATTATGATGAGTTACAAGGGCACAGCACTGTTTTTCAGGCCGCACGCAGTTAAGATAGCAAAACTTAAATGATTTGTTACATGAATCAGTTAAATGTGTGATGCGTACCATTTTTATTAAAAAAATTAATGTGTTTCAGTCAATTGCGAAAGGATGATCACAATGAAGAAAATTGGCGTAATTCTGAGCGGATGCGGCGTCTATGACGGTTCTGAAATTCATGAAGCGGTGTTGACGTTGTTAGCTATTTCACGCAGCGGTGCGCAGGCGGTCTGCTTTGCACCGGATAAGCAGCAGGTTGATGTTATCAACCATTTAACTGGCGAAGCGATGACGGAAACGCGCAATGTGCTGATTGAAGCGGCACGAATAACGCGCGGTGAAATCCGTCCTCTGGCCCAGGCCGATGCCGCTGAACTGGATGCGTTGATTGTGCCGGGGGGGTTTGGCGCGGCGAAGAATTTAAGCAATTTTGCCAGTCTTGGTAGCGAATGCACCGTTGACCGTGAATTAAAGGCGCTGGCACAAGCGATGCATCAGGCCGGAAAACCGCTTGGTTTTATGTGTATTGCCCCGGCGATGCTGCCGAAAATTTTCGATTTCCCGCTGCGTTTGACCATCGGTACTGATATCGATACCGCAGAAGTGCTGGAAGAGATGGGCGCGGAGCATGTGCCGTGTCCTGTCGATGATATCGTGGTTGATGAAGACAATAAGATTGTCACCACCCCAGCATATATGCTGGCGCAGAACATTGCAGAAGCGGCGAGCGGCATTGATAAGCTGGTTTCCCGCGTGCTGGTTCTGGCTGAATGAGTAAAAGCCGCTTAACGGTGTTTAGTTTCGTTCGCCGTTTTCTTTTGCGGTTAATGGTTGTCCTCGCCGTTTTCTGGGGCGGGGGCATCGCGTTGTTTAGCGTTGCGCCTGTTCCCTTCTCAGCGGTAATGGTCGAGCGACAGGTCAGCGCCTGGCTGCATGGCAATTTTCGTTACGTGGCACATTCTGACTGGGTCAGTATGGATCAAATCTCGCCGTGGATGGGACTGGCGGTGATTGCCGCAGAAGATCAGAAATTTCCTGAGCACTGGGGCTTTGATGTCGCTTCCATTGAGAAAGCCCTGGCGCACAACGAGCGCAATGAAAACCGTATTCGCGGTGCTTCAACGATTTCTCAACAGACAGCCAAAAATCTCTTTTTATGGGATGGGCGTAGCTGGGTTCGAAAAGGGCTGGAAGCCGGATTAACGCTGGGGATAGAAACGGTCTGGAGCAAAAAGCGTATCCTGACGGTTTACCTGAATATCGCCGAATTTGGCGACGGTGTGTTTGGCGTCGAAGCTGCGGCACAACGTTATTTCCACAAACCCGCGAGCAAACTTACCCGGTCGGAAGCTGCATTACTGGCAGCTGTATTACCTAATCCACTTCGTTTCAAAGTCTCCTCGCCATCGGGCTACGTGCGTAGCCGTCAGGCGTGGATTTTACGGCAGATGTATCAGTTAGGCGGTGAGCCGTTTATGCAACAACACCAGCTGGATTAAGCTTCGCGCGAAGTGAGGGCCAGCGTTTTGCTCTCACGAGGTTGCAGATCTTTCTGCAGGGCAATAGCCAGCGCCGGTTGGGCGATAAATCGTTTCCATAACCGCTCTTGCTTACGCAGACAACACCACTTCGACCAGGTCGCCAGTGGAATCAATGTGCTTTCACCAATGTTGTCGCAGACGACCGGGATAACCTCTGACTCACTGATGCGGTGACAGAGGATATTCTGCGGCTTCAGCGACATCGTCACGATACGGTTATCCTGCAAATAACGCTTCAGCTGTTTCAGTAGCTGGCGCAGTTGTGCAATGTCTTCTTCGTAACGGCATTGTTCAGCAAATTCGGTCAGCGTAATGGAAGGCTTGCCGTCAAAATCTGCAATCACATCGTAGACATAACCGGTTCCGCAATCCGTCTCAACGGTACCGTGATAGCGCGGTATTCCACTCCAGTCTTTTAACCGGCGACCAAGATGCGCGTAGTACTTTAACTCACGGCGGATCTCTTTATCGCCACCATCGCCACGATGGTAGACAATCTTGATACAGCGTTGGGCATCTTCCGGATGCGCATAACATTTCCGATGTCTTCCGGTGCCCAGGGGACTTTGTTCAGATAAGCGAATCATGCCATCTCCTGGAAATATTTTCTGACGATCTCCAGTATGGTCGATTAACTTAAACAAAACCTAAACAATGCCTCTTAAGGTTTTCTTAAGGTTCTTCTGAAAGTGAAAAGCGCACAAAATGTACAAATGACGTTGATTGAGAACGATTTCAGTACGTGATTTTCTTATTGTCGGGGGGAGTTTGAAGGGAGTTGTATGTCAAAGTGATGAAGATTAATCTTCATCAAAACCAGAATTAAAGAGGGCGATAACGGCGGCCAGTGCTTCCTCTTCCTGTGGACCGGTCGCTTCAACTTCAATCTGCCGTCCTTTGGCAGAATCCAACATCAGCAGCGCAATAACGCTGTTGGCTTCAGCCTCGGTGCCTTCGTCATTACGTAAGAGCACTTCAGCGTCAAAACCCTGCATTAATTCAAACAGCTTCATTGCAGGCCGGGCATGCATGCCCAGCTTGTTTGTGATTTCAACAGTTTGCTTGACGGTCATGGTTTACGTTTTTCCAGCGTACGATGGCGTGACTGGACGTTTTTACCGCGCGAGCGGAAGTAGTCTGCCAGTTGCTCTGCAATATACACCGAACGGTGCTTCCCGCCGGTACAACCAATGGCGACCGTCAAGTAGCTACGGTTGTTGGTTTCCAGCATAGGTAACCATAGCTCAAGATAGCTTCGCGTCTGGTAGATAAAATTGTGTACTTCTGTGTGGCGGTCGAGGAACGCGGCGACAGGTTTATCAAGACCTGTCATTGGACGCAGTTTCGGATCCCAGTGCGGGTTCGGCAAGAAGCGCACGTCAAAGACGTAATCTGCATCGATAGGGATACCGTGTTTGAAGCCGAAAGACTCAAAGACCATGGTCAGTTCGCGTTCACGTTTACCCAGCAGACGGGTACGCAGCATTTCAGCCAGCTCGTGAACGGACATTTCTGAGGTATCGACAATCAGATCCGCTCGCGAACGCAGAGGCTCCAGCAAATCGCTTTCTTTGTCGATAGCACTTTCCAGCGACAGGTTTTTGCTGGAAAGCGGATGCAGTCGGCGCGTGTCACTGTAACGACGAATTAAGGTATTACGGTCGGCATCCAGGAACAGGAGTTGCGGTGAGAAAGCGTCAGGCAGGTTACTCATCGCCTGTTCGAATATTTCTGGTGACTCCGGCATATTACGAACATCAATGCTGACGGCGGCAGAAATCTCGCGATCGGCCAGGGTTCGAGCCAGATCGGGTAACAACACTACGGGAAGGTTATCCACGCAGTAAAAACCCATATCTTCCAGCGCACGCAGGGCGACAGATTTACCTGAACCTGAACGTCCGCTGACGATCATCAGTACCATGTACTGTTTCTCCTCACAACGTCTAAAAGAGACATTACCGAATAACTACGCTTCATCCGGAGTACCTTCGGTATCCGTAATGATTTGATACAGCTCTTCATCGCTCTGGGCTGCGCGTAAACGGCGGCAGATGGTTTTGTCCGCCAGACGTTTCGCCACCAGCGACAGAGTATGCAGGTGCGTTTTAGTTTGGTCTGCCGGCACCAGCAGGGCAAAAAGTAAGTCCACCGGTTGGTTGTCGATGGCATCGAAAGCTATAGGCGTTTCGAGCTGAACGAAAACGCCAACGGCGCGCAGAGTATCTTCTTCCAGTTTGCCATGCGGAATGGCAATACCATTGCCGATACCGGTACTGCCCATTTTTTCCCGCGTCAGGATAGCTTCAAAAACCACCTGAGGCGGCAGGCTAAGTTGTTTCGCCGCCAGCTCGCTGATGATTTCCAGGGCGCGTTTTTTGCTCTGACAGTGGACGCGGCTTCGCGTACATTCCCTGTTAAGAACACTGCTAAGCTGTAGAGTTGTATCATTATTTGTCATAATTTCACCTAAGAACCTGCCCACTCAAACAGTGGAACAGGCTCGGAGCATTAACCGTACAAATGGCCCGTTGTGCCGCACAACAGACCGCCATGCACATGCTAATTGCCCGGACAATTAGTGTTGTTTCAGTTTATCTTTATGTTTGGTCAACTGGCGTGCCAGCTTATCAATTAAGCCATCAATGGCAGCGTACATGTCCTGACCTTCCGCGCTGGCATGAATTTCACCACCGTTTACATGCAGTGTTGCATCTGAGGTGTGGGTGACTTTCTCCACTTTCAGAACAACATAGACCTGGTTGATTCGGTCAAAATATTGCTCAAGTTTGGCAAATTTGGCTGTAACAAATTCGCGCAGTGCCTCGGTGATCTCGACGTTATTTCCGGTAATGTTGAGCTGCATAGTGTCTTCCTTATCGGTTGGGTCAAACGAGTTGTTTACGCTGGTTTGACGGCGGAATGGATAAAGACTCTCGGTACTTCGCAACAGTGCGGCGTGCCACCATGATACCTTGTTCCGACAGCAAAGAGGTTAACTTGCTGTCGCTCAACGGTTTCGCTGGGTTTTCCGCCGCGATTAATTTCTTCACCAGCGCACGAATCGCCGTGGAGGAAGCTTCGCCGCCGCCCTCGGTATTGACGTGACTGGAAAAGAAATACTTCAGTTCAAAAATGCCTCGTGGACTATGCAGGTATTTTTGCGTGGTCACGCGAGATATCGTCGATTCATGCATTTCGACAGCCTGGGCGATATCGGCCAGTACCATCGGTTTCATATATTCTTCACCTTGCTCAAAGAAGGCTTGCTGCTGTTCAACGATACAGCGACTCACGCGCAGTAGCGTATCGTTACGGCTTTCCAGACTCTTGATCAACCATTTGGCATCCTGCAGATTGCTGCGGATAAACTGGCTGTCACCATCGTTGCGCGCGTTATTGCACATCGAGGCGTAGTGCTGGTTGATTTGCAGACGCGGAATGCTGTCACTGTTGAGTTCTACCGTCCAGTGACCGTTATGCTTACGCACCAGCACATCTGGAATGACATACTCAGGTTCGCCAGTCTGGATCGACTGCCCGGGGCGCGGATCGAGCGACTGGATCAGATTGACGGCTTCTTTCAGCACATCTTCTTTCAGACGCGTGACGCGCATTAAAGTGCGGAAGTCGTGATTGGCTAACAGATCGAGATGATCGCTAATGATCAGTCTGGCCTCTTCCAGCCACGGCGTGGTCTTATCGAATTGGGAGAGTTGGATCAGCAGACAGTCACGCAGATCTTTTGCCGCCACACCGACCGGATCAAACCGTTGGATCCGCTTAAGGACGGCTTCAACTTCGTCGATGTCGATCTCTTCATCGCCTATACTTTCGAGAATATCTTCCAGCGGGACAGTCAGATAACCGGTTTCATCAACGGCATCGACGATAGAGGTAGCAATAGCGCGGTCAGTGTCGGAAAACGGTGTCAGCTCAACCTGCCACATCAGGTAATCCTGCAAGGTCTGCGTCGTTTCGCCCTGGTAGACCGGCAGCTCGTCGTCAATGTAGTCACCGCTGGTGCCGGATGGTGTACCAGCGGTGTAAATGGTGTCCCAACTGGCATCGAGCGGCAGCTCTTCCGGCATCTCTTTTTGTTCGAGCGCGTCGGCGGTGTCCAGCGTTTCACTGTCTTGCGTTTCGCGGGTGTCGATTTCTTCATGAGTGTCGATTTGCTCAAGCAGCGGATTACTCTCCAGCGCCTGCTGTAGCTCCTGCTGAAGTTCCAGCGTCGACAACTGCAACAGACGAATTGCCTGTTGGAGCTGTGGCGTCATCGCCAGTTGTTGGCTAAGCCTGAGTTGCAAACCTTGCTTCATGTTCAGAATCGTACTCTCCTGCTAAAACGTCGCAAACTTCTACCCTATCAGAGTCTGAAGTCTTCCCCAAGGTATACACGCTTAACGTGTTCGTCTTGTAAGATTTCTGTAGGCGTGCCGTGGGCGATCAAATGCCCCTGACTGACGATATAAGCGCGTTCACAAACCGCCAGTGTTTCACGCACGTTGTGGTCAGTGATCAGCACGCCCAGGCCGCTGTCGCGCAGGTGCTCAATGATGCGTTTAATGTCGATAACCGAGATCGGGTCAACCCCGGCAAACGGTTCGTCGAGCAGAATAAATTTCGGATTCGCAGCCAGTGCGCGGGCAATTTCTACACGGCGACGTTCACCCCCGGAGAGTGACTGCCCCATGCTGTCACGCAGGTGCTCAATGTGAAACTCTTCCATCAGCTCGTTCGCGCGGTCTTCACGTTGTTCAGCAGACAAGTCGTCACGAATTTGCAGTACCGCCATCAGGTTATCGTAAACGCTGAGGCGACGGAAAATGGAGGCTTCCTGTGGCAGATAGCCGATACCGCGGCGCGCGCGTGCATGCAGAGGCAGCAGACTGATATCGTCATCATCAATAATGATGTTGCCCGCATCGCGCGGCACAATGCCTACAACCATGTAGAAAGTGGTGGTCTTACCGGCACCGTTTGGCCCCAGCAGACCGACAATTTCCCCGGAGTTGACGGTCAGGCTGACGTCTTCTACCACGCGACGGCCTTTATAGGCTTTTGCAAGGTTCTTTGCAGTTAATGTTGCCATAACGAATTAATTACCCTTCTTCTGTGCCGGGGTCTGGCCTTTGTTGTTTTTGTCCTGCAGCTGCGACGGCACCAGAACGGTTGTTACGCGCTTGCCTTTGTCGCTGAAAGCCTGCATTTTCTGCTCTTTCACCAGGTAAGTGATCTTATCGCCCTTAATGTTGCTATCGACCTGCTGCAGATAAGCATTACCCGTCAGAACGACAAAATCTTTTGCCAGTTCGTAGTGCATCTGGGAAGCGTGACCTTCAACGGGTTTACCGTTGTCCTGCATCTGGTAGAACGTTGCCGGTTTACCGTAGCCGTCAATCACTTCTTTACCTTGTTCGCCGCCCGGACGGGTAACGACCACTTTGTCGGCATTAATTTTGATGGTGCCCTGGGTGACGATGACATTACCGGTAAAGGTAACCACGTTGCCTTGCATATCAAGAGATTGCTGGTCCGATTCAATGTGGATCGGCTGATCAGTGTCTCCGGTTACGGCAAATGCCGGAATGCTGGCGGCCAGAAGTGAGCTGGCAAGCACAAGATTAAGGCTGAGTTTGTTTGTTTTGAATTTCATAGGATGTTCTAACCTTTTCAATCAGCTCGGCGTTCTTGCTGCGTAAGTTGCCGCGCATTTTCAGACCGCTGGAGTTAAATGTTGTTCCGTATAACGTGACGAGGTCTTCAGAGGTAACATCCTGCGTCACCAGATTGATCTGCGCGTTATCCGTCGTGATTCTGCGAAGTTGAGAGTCTGGCACAAGTGCGTTGACTTCAACGTGTCCATATAAATAGAGCATCCGGTCATTGGTCAGCTTGGCTTTATCTGCTTTTACGGACCATGTCGGGATTTTATCCTTATCAAACGTGGTAAGTACCGGCTGCGTAAACCACGAAACGGCCTGATCGGAATAATATTCAA
Source organism: Escherichia sp. XD33 (assembly GCF_019375075.1). Taxonomy (NCBI): domain Bacteria; kingdom Pseudomonadati; phylum Pseudomonadota; class Gammaproteobacteria; order Enterobacterales; family Enterobacteriaceae; genus Escherichia; species Escherichia sp. XD33. Next base: position 76,154 of record NZ_JAENDM010000017.1, on the reverse strand, counting down.
CGTGTTGAGCAATCAATCGATAGCTTAGTGCCCCTTCTGGGTTATAGACGAGCGTGTCCGTATGCTCGCTTTTATAGGTGGGATCATTGTTGTTGACGACCACCTGGGCGGTATCGTCTTTTTCGGCCATATTAATGCCGATCATCACCAGAACCGCCAGTGATAGCACAATGATAACCCAACGTCTGGCTTTACTCATATCGATTGCCCTTTGGCTTCATCCAGTTTGCCCTGCGCCAGGAGTAATAAGTCGCAAACTTCGCGCACTGCGCCACGACCGCCAGCAATGCGCGTCACGTAATCGGCGCGCGGGATCAACAGTGAATGCGCATCGGCCACGGCGACGCTTAAACCCACTTTTTCCATTACCGGCCAGTCGATGAGATCATCGCCGACATAAGCCACATTTTCCGGGGCAATCGCCAGTTTTTCCAGCAGATCGCTAAAGGCGATCAGTTTGTTTGACTGCCCCTGATACAAGTGAGTGATCCCCAATGTGGCACAACGATCTTCTACCAGTTTAGCCTTTCGCCCGGTAATGATAGCAACTTCAATATCAGAGGTGAGCGCACAACGAATGCCATAACCGTCACGAACATTGAACGCTTTCAGCTCTTCGCCATTATTGCCCATATAAATCAGGCCATCTGACAGTACGCCATCGACATCGAGGATCAGCAGACGAATGTTCTCTGCTTTTGCTATAACGTCGGCGCTGACAGGGCCGTAACAGGTCGCAAGCGACGCACCTGCTTTGCTCATTGTTGTTTATCCTTGAATCTTTACACTACGCCTGCACGCAGTAAATCATGCATATGTAACACACCGAGTAAATGGTCGCCATCGGCAACCATCACGGAGGTGATATGGCGGGACTGCATTAAGTTCAGTGCCTCAACGGCCAGAATGCCAGGGCGCACACGTATTCCCCCCGGCGTCATCACATCGGCAATACTTAACTGACGAACATCCACGCCCATATCGAAGACACGGCGTAAATCACCGTCGGTAAAGATGCCTTCAATCATCATATTGTCATCGCAAATGACAGTCATACCAAGATTTTTGCGGGTAACTTCCAGCAACGCGTCACGCAGACTGGCCGTTTTCTTAACATGCGGGATCTCATCGCCCGTATGCATAATATCGTTTACGCGCAGCAGAAGTTTACGACCCAGTGCGCCGCCTGGGTGTGAGAGCGCAAAATCTTCAGCAGTAAAGCCGCGTGCTTTTAACAGCGCGACAGCGAGGGCATCGCCCATAACCAGCGTGGCGGTGGTGCTGCTGGTCGGTGCCAGCCCTAACGGACAGGCTTCTTTCGCTACTTTAACACACAGATGCACATCTGCGGCGCGCGCCATGCTGCTCTCCGGGCGACCGGTGATGCAGATTAACGGTACGTGAAGACGCTTAAGCACTGGAATTAAGGCCGTGATTTCGCTGGATTCACCAGAGTTAGAGATAGCAATCACCACATCCTGTGGGGTAACCATGCCTAAATCACCATGCGCGGCTTCACCAGGATGGACGAAAAATGAAGGTGTACCGGTGCTGGCAAACGTTGCCGCCATTTTTCGCCCAATATGCCCCGATTTTCCCATCCCCATGACGACAACTTTCCCTTTACACCAGAACATCTTTTCACAGGCAAGCGTGAAATTCTGATTGATGTATTGATCAAGCTCCGCCAGGCATTCACGTTCAATCGCCAGGACTTCTTTACCTGCTTGCTGAAAGTCAAAACCCGGTTGTAACTCTACGTGCGACATAATGCGTTTCCAGTTATTCAACGAGTATTGGCGATAACCAGTACAACATCGCCAGCCATACGATAAATCCGCCAGTTAATAATACCCCTACACCACGGCCCGGTTGCGGGGAGCGCCGCCAGCACAGCAACGCAAAAATAATGCTCACCAGCAACATCACGCTGTAGTCACGACTGTACGCCAGTGGATCAATCTCTCCTGGCGTTATCAGCGCGGGTAAACCCAACACGATGACAATATTAAAAATGTTTGCGCCAATGATATTTCCGACAGCAATGTCGTTTTCACCTTTGCGAACCCCCGCTATTGCGGTTGCCAGTTCCGGCAGGCTGGTTCCGATAGCAATTGCCGTCAGACCCATCGTCAACTCGCTGATGGCAAAGTAATTCGCCAGCACCGTGGCGTTATCAACCACCATCCGCGTGGCCACTGGCATGATGATAAGCGCAATGCCGAGCCATAAAAACGCGACGGGCAATCCGCCGTCACGCGGCAGCTCTGCAAGCTGCTCTCTGGTCAGGCTGTCAGTCCCCTGACGTTCAGCCTGACGTGCAAGTTTAACAATGAACAGCAGCCATAGCACAGCCAGAAAGAGGAGAAAGATACCATCGCTGCGACTAAGTTGTCCGTCATAGAGTACGGAACCGGCCACCACGCTGACCAACAACATTAAGGGTAATTCACGGCGTAGAACATCAGAATGGACGGTAAAAGGACGAACCAGCGCAGCCAGACCGAGGATCAGCAATATATTGATAATGTTTGAGCCGAGGGCTGTACCAACGGCTAAATCGCGTTGTTCGTGCAGAGACGCGGCAAGCGAGACGATGACTTCTGGTAACGATGTACCAATACTGACCACCGTCATGCCGATGATCAGCGGCGGGATGCCAAAGGTTCGGCAAAGAATAGACGCGGCAAAAACCAGGCGGTCGGCACTGTAAACGACCAAAAGTAAACCAACAATTAACAGTGCCGTAGCTAAAAGCATCTAACGTCCTTTCTTCAGGTATACTCGCCGGTCCGCTGAAGATTTTCAGAAAGCCGTAACGGATGCTTAATTTTGACTTTATGCGGCTAAAAAGTAAAACAAATGCCAGCTTTCGCTAACCACGGCGGGTAATATTCTGTAAATATGTTGGGTTCAAGGTTAAATTGAGCGCCATGCTTAGAAAATCAACGCAAGACGAAGGGTGAATTATGGAGCAGTCTGTGGCGAATTTAGTCGATATGCGCGATGTCAGTTTTACGCGTGGCAATCGCTGCATCTTCGATAATATTTCCCTGACCGTGCCGCGAGGGAAGATCACGGCGATCATGGGGCCATCGGGCATCGGTAAAACGACGCTACTCCGTCTGATTGGCGGGCAAATCGCACCAGATCATGGTGAGATCCTTTTCGATGGTGAGAATATTCCGGCGATGTCTCGTTCGCGCCTGTATACAGTGCGCAAACGGATGAGCATGTTATTTCAGTCCGGGGCGTTGTTCACTGATATGAACGTATTTGACAACGTCGCCTATCCACTGCGCGAACATACCCAACTTCCCGCGCCATTGTTGCATAGTACGGTGATGATGAAGCTGGAGGCCGTGGGGCTGCGTGGAGCGGCTAAACTAATGCCTTCTGAACTTTCCGGTGGGATGGCGCGGCGTGCAGCGCTGGCGCGTGCGATTGCGCTGGAGCCGGATCTCATCATGTTTGATGAACCTTTTGTTGGGCAAGATCCCATCACCATGGGCGTACTGGTGAAGCTGATTTCTGAGCTGAACAGCGCGCTGGGCGTGACTTGTGTGGTGGTTTCTCACGATGTGCCGGAAGTGTTAAGTATTGCGGATCACGCCTGGATCCTGGCGGACAAAAAAATTGTCGCTCATGGCAGTGCCCAGGCGTTGCAGGCGAATCCTGATCCGCGCGTACGTCAGTTTCTGGACGGGATAGCTGACGGGCCTGTTCCGTTCCGCTATCCTGCCGGCGATTATCACGCTGATCTTTTACCAGGGAGTTAAGCCACTCATGCTGTTAAATGCGCTGGCGTCGCTCGGACATAAAGGGATTAAAACCCTGAGAACGTTCGGGCGGGCCGGGTTAATGTTATTCAATGCGCTGGTCGGCAAACCGGAATTTCGCAAACATGCGCCGCTGCTGGTGCGCCAGCTCTATAATGTCGGCGTCCTGTCGATGCTGATTATTGTGGTTTCTGGCGTGTTCATCGGAATGGTGTTGGGGCTGCAAGGTTATCTGGTTCTGACCACTTATAGTGCGGAAACCAGTCTGGGTATGCTGGTGGCGTTATCGCTACTGCGTGAACTGGGGCCGGTGGTTGCCGCGTTGTTGTTTGCCGGGCGTGCTGGTTCGGCGCTAACCGCAGAAATCGGCCTGATGCGCGCTACAGAGCAACTCTCCAGTATGGAGATGATGGCGGTGGATCCGCTGCGTCGGGTTATTTCTCCCCGTTTCTGGGCTGGGGTTATTTCATTACCACTGTTGACGGTTATTTTCGTCGCCGTGGGGATCTGGGGCGGATCTCTGGTCGGCGTCAGTTGGAAAGGCATTGATAGCGGGTTCTTCTGGTCGGCAATGCAAAATGCCGTCGACTGGCGTATGGATCTGGTCAACTGTCTGATTAAGAGCGTGGTGTTCGCCATCACGGTGACGTGGATTTCGTTGTTTAACGGCTACGACGCCATCCCGACGTCTGCCGGGATTAGCCGGGCAACCACTCGCACCGTTGTCCACTCGTCTCTGGCTGTTCTGGGGCTGGATTTTGTGCTGACCGCATTGATGTTTGGGAATTGAGTTCATGCAAACGAAAAAAAATGAAATTTGGGTGGGTATCTTTTTATTAGCAGCACTGCTGGCGGCGCTGTTTGTTTGCCTGAAGGCGGCGAACGTGACGTCCATACGTACTGAACCGACCTACACGCTTTATGCGACGTTCGATAACATTGGCGGCCTGAAAGCGCGCTCTCCGGTCAGTATTGGTGGCGTTGTTGTGGGTCGGGTGGCGGATATTACGCTGGACCCGAAAACCTATCTGCCGCGCGTAACGCTGGAAATTGAACAACGTTATAACCACATTCCAGATACCAGTTCGCTGAGCATTCGTACTTCCGGCCTGCTGGGGGAACAATATCTGGCATTAAACGTCGGTTTTGAAGACCCGGAACTGGGGACTGCTATCCTGAAGGATGGCGATACAATTCAGGACACTAAGTCTGCGATGGTGCTGGAAGATCTCATTGGTCAGTTCCTTTACGGTAGTAAAGGCGATGACAATAAGAATAGTGGCGATGCGCCAGCTGCTGCGCCAGGTAATAATGAAACCACTGAACCTGTGGGTACAACGAAATAATTTCAGGAGAACCGACGCATGTTTAAACGTTTAATGATGGTCGCTTTGCTGGTGATTGCACCTCTGAGTGCGGCAACCGCGGCAGACCAGACCAATCCGTATAAGCTGATGGACGAGGCGGCGCAGAAAACGTTCGATCGCCTGAAGAATGAGCAACCGCAAATTCGGGCCAACCCGGATTATCTGCGTACCATTGTTGATCAGGAACTGCTGCCATACGTACAGGTGAAATACGCCGGTGCGCTGGTGCTGGGCCAGTATTACAAGAGTGCGACCCCTGCTCAACGTGAAGCCTACTTTGCCGCTTTCCGTGAGTACCTGAAGCAGGCTTACGGTCAGGCGCTGGCGATGTATCACGGTCAAACCTATCAGATTGCGCCAGAACAGCCGCTGGGCGATAAAACCATTGTGCCTATTCGCGTTACCATTATTGACCCGAATGGCCGTCCGCCGGTGCGTCTGGACTTCCAGTGGCGTAAAAACTCCCAGACGGGCAATTGGCAGGCTTACGACATGATTGCTGAAGGCGTCAGTATGATCACCACCAAACAAAACGAGTGGGGAACGCTGCTGCGTACCAAAGGTATCGACGGCCTGACTGCGCAACTGAAATCGATTTCTCAACAGAAAATCACTCTGGAAGAGAAAAAATAATGAGCGAGTCACTGAGCTGGATGCAGACGGGTGACACGCTGGCGTTATCCGGAGAGCTGGATCAGGACGTTTTGCTACCGCTTTGGGAAATGCGTGAGGAAGCGGTGAAGGGGATTACCTGCATCGATCTTAGCCGTGTCTCCCGCGTGGATACGGGGGGACTGGCACTGCTGCTCCATCTTATCGATCTGGCGAAAAAGCAGGGCAACAATGTGACGCTTCAGGGGGTAAACGACAAAGTGTATACCCTGGCGAAATTGTATAATTTGCCTGCTGATGTTCTGCCTCGTTAAATTTTTTCAGGCCGGATATGGCGTTAACCGCCTGTCCGGCAAACCTGCCTGCAAGTCGAGCCTTGTCTGATTTATCAGCGAGGCTTTTTGCTTATTTATGCCAGCGCAACTTTGCTCTAAGATGTTTCGCTGGTTTATTAACTGATGATTGAAGATCCCATGGAAAATAATGAAATTCAGAGCGTGTTGATGAACGCTCTCTCCCTCCAGGAAGTCCACGTTTCCGGCGATGGCAGCCACTTTCAGGTTATTGCCGTGGGTGAGTTGTTTGACGGCATGAGTCGGGTTAAAAAACAGCAGACGGTCTATGGCCCGCTGATGGAATATATTGCGGATAACCGCATTCATGCTGTGTCGATTAAAGCGTATACCCCTGCGGAGTGGGCGCGCGATCGCAAACTGAACGGCTTTTGAGCTATGGGCGATTCGCCGGTAGCGGATATGAATTGTTAACTGAGAACAAACTAAATGGATAAATTTCGTGTTCAGGGGCCAACGAAGCTCCAGGGCGAAGTCACAATTTCCGGCGCTAAAAATGCTGCTCTGCCTATCCTTTTTGCCGCACTACTGGCGGAAGAACCGGTAGAGATCCAGAACGTCCCGAAACTGAAAGACGTCGATACATCAATGAAGCTGCTAAGCCAGCTGGGTGCGAAAGTAGAACGTAATGGTTCTGTGCATATTGATGCCCGCGACGTTAATGTATTCTGCGCACCTTACGATCTGGTTAAAACCATGCGTGCTTCTATCTGGGCACTGGGGCCGCTGGTAGCGCGCTTTGGTCAGGGGCAAGTTTCACTGCCTGGCGGTTGTACGATCGGTGCGCGTCCGGTTGATCTACACATTTCTGGCCTCGAACAATTAGGCGCGACCATCAAACTGGAAGAAGGTTACGTTAAAGCTTCCGTCGATGGTCGTCTGAAAGGCGCACATATCGTGATGGATAAAGTCAGCGTTGGCGCAACGGTGACCATCATGTGTGCTGCAACCCTGGCGGAAGGTACCACGATTATTGAAAACGCAGCGCGTGAACCGGAAATCGTCGATACCGCGAACTTCCTGATTACGCTGGGTGCGAAAATTAGCGGTCAGGGCACCGATCGTATCGTCATCGAAGGTGTGGAACGTTTAGGCGGCGGTGTCTATCGCGTGCTGCCGGATCGTATCGAAACCGGTACATTCCTGGTGGCGGCGGCGATTTCTCGCGGCAAAATTATCTGCCGTAACGCGCAGCCAGATACTCTCGACGCCGTGCTGGCGAAACTGCGTGACGCTGGAGCGGACATCGAAGTCGGCGAAGACTGGATTAGCCTGGATATGCATGGCAAACGTCCGAAGGCTGTTAACGTACGTACCGCGCCGCATCCGGCATTCCCGACCGATATGCAGGCCCAGTTCACGCTGTTGAACCTGGTGGCAGAAGGGACTGGATTCATCACCGAAACGGTCTTTGAAAACCGCTTTATGCATGTGCCAGAGCTGAGCCGTATGGGCGCGCACGCCGAAATCGAAAGCAATACCGTTATTTGTCACGGTGTTGAAAAACTTTCTGGCGCACAGGTTATGGCAACCGATCTGCGTGCATCAGCAAGCCTGGTGCTGGCTGGCTGTATTGCGGAAGGGACGACGGTGGTTGATCGTATTTATCACATCGATCGTGGCTACGAACGCATTGAAGACAAACTGCGCGCTTTAGGTGCAAATATTGAGCGTGTGAAAGGCGAGTAATCGTCTGAAAGCTGGCAGCCCCGTACGCGGGGCTACCGCCAGACCACTCATTTTTTCGGTTTAGTGTAGCTACGCATCAACTGCGTTCTGTCGATAAACTCATGGGTCTGCGGATCATGGTAGCGTGATGGCCAGATAACCCAGGGGTCAGTTCCCAGGGCCTTCGCAATAATCATCTCTCCTTTCGGCCATGGGCGCGATAATGCATTCGCCAGCGTTGAGGAACTCAAACCATTTCTGCGAGATTCCGCCGCCATTGACGTTCCCTTCTTGCGCAAACCCGCAATGATGTCAGCGGGATGCCAGTCAATGAAATTACTTTCCATCTTTCCTCACTCCTTAAGTTAGTCGCTTTCATTCAGAACACTTCTTCTGTCGAGCATCACTATACTCCTGATGGCCGATTGCTCTAAAAAGTTCCTGTAAAGAGTGTGAATATTCAGAATATATAAAGATGTATACACTGGTTTTTCAGTGCATTATTACGCTGAATAAGTATTCTTATGGAGTTTACTGGAATCATCCCGCGCACTGCGCGGGATGAGGGGAGGGGATTAACGATCGCGTTGAACAGCGATGTGCGCGAGGCCGATGAGTGCTTCTCGCCAAGGGGTGTCCGGGAGCACCTGTAACGCTGCGATGGCTTTGTCTGCTTCTTCCTCGGCGCGCTGACGCGTCCATTCAAGAGATCCACAAGCGTTCATTGCTTCCAGAACCGGTTCCAGAAGATGGCGACCGTTACCCTGTTCGATGGCGGTACGGATCATCTGTGCCTGTTCTGGTGTGCCATGATGCATCGCATGCAGCAGCGGCAGCGTCGGTTTACCTTCGTTCAGATCGTCGCCGACGTTTTTACCTAACTGTTCGCCATCGGCATTGTAATCGAGTAAATCGTCGATCAACTGGAAAGCAGTGCCGAGATAGCGCCCATAATCCTGCAGGCCTTTCTCCTCCTCCGGCGTACAGCCAGCCAGAATTCCGGAACACTGCGCGGCAGCCTCAAACAGACGCGCGGTTTTGCTATAGATAACGCGCATGTAGTTTTCTTCAGTGATGTCCGGATCGTTAACATTCATCAGTTGCAGAACTTCACCTTCTGCGATGACGTTTACGGCTTCTGACATGACTTCCAGCACTTTGAGTGAACCGAGGCTGGTCATCATCTGGAAAGCGCGGGTATAAATAAAATCGCCTACCAGCACGCTGGCGGCATTGCCAAATGCGGCGTTGGCGGTAGCTTTACCCCTGCGCATATCTGATTCATCCACAACGTCGTCGTGCAGCAGAGTCGCCGTGTGGATAAACTCGATCAGGGCAGCAATGGTGACATGCGCATTTCCCTCATAGCCAACAGCTCGTGCAGCCAGTACAGCAATCATCGGACGAATACGTTTACCGCCGCCGCTGACGATGTAATAGCCTAACTGATTGATCAGTTGGACGTCGGAATTAAGCTGCTCAAGGATTGCCGCATTAACACCCGCCATATCTTGCGCGGTTAACTCATTGATTTTTTCTAAATTCATCGCAAAAGCCGGGCTTTTCGCCCCGATTACCTTACTGTGAACAAAGGCAACTTAGGGTTTATGGTTAGGAATATAGGGTGATTGTACTGAAAAAATGGCACAGATAAACGTTACCGTACAAGTTGTGTTTTTTTTCTTCGTGTATTGACTGTAGCACTTGTCAAAGGCGTGCGTTTTGCGTAATATTCGCGCCCTATTGTGAATATTTATAGCGCACTCTGAATCATTGAAAAGGTGTGCGCGGAAGCGGAGTTTTATATGTACGCGGTTTTCCAAAGTGGTGGTAAACAACACCGAGTAAGCGAAGGTCAGACCGTTCGCCTGGAAAAGCTGGACATCGCAACTGGCGAAACTGTTGAGTTCGCTGAAGTGCTGATGATCGCAAACGGTGAAGAAGTCAAAATCGGCGTTCCTTTCGTTGATGGCGGCGTAATCAAAGCTGAAGTTGTTGCTCACGGTCGTGGCGAGAAAGTTAAAATCGTTAAGTTTCGTCGTCGTAAACACTATCGTAAGCAGCAGGGCCATCGTCAGTGGTTCACTGATGTGAAAATTACTGGCATCAGCGCCTAAGACCTGAGGAGAGATTTCAAATGGCACATAAAAAGGCTGGCGGCTCCACACGTAACGGTCGCGATTCAGAAGCTAAACGCCTGGGCGTTAAGCGTTTCGGTGGCGAATCCGTTCTGGCGGGTAGCATCATCGTTCGTCAACGTGGTACCAAATTCCACGCTGGCGCTAACGTAGGTTGCGGTCGTGACCACACTCTGTTTGCTAAAGCAGACGGTAAAGTGAAATTCGAAGTTAAAGGCCCGAAAAACCGTAAATTTATCAGCATCGAAGCTGAATAAGTTTTTCGCGTCCCGGTAACGGATGAAAGCCCCGCAACACGTTGCGGGGCTTTTTACATTCGATAACCGGTAAAAATGCGCATGGTGCGACGTTAATCCGCAAATGCGCTTTGCAGGGAATACGGTATGAAGCAGCAGGCAGGCATTGGCATTCTTTTGGCGCTCACCACAGCAATTTGCTGGGGGGCGTTGCCAATCGCAATGAAGCAGGTGCTGGAGGTGATGGAACCTCCGACAATCGTGTTTTACCGTTTCTTGATGGCGAGTATTGGCCTGGGTGCCATTCTTGCGGTGAAGAAGAGGTTGCCGCCATTACGCGTGTTTCGTAAGCCACGCTGGTTGATTTTGTTGGCAGTGGCGACCGCCGGGCTGTTTGGGAACTTCATCCTGTTCAGCTCATCCTTGCAATACCTGAGTCCGACCGCTTCGCAGGTGATTGGGCAACTCTCGCCAGTTGGCATGATGGTTGCCAGCGTATTTATCCTGAAAGAGAAAATGCGCAGCACTCAGGTTGTAGGGGCATTGATGCTCCTGAGCGGCCTGGTGATGTTTTTTAACACCAGTCTGGTCGAGATATTTACAAAGCTCACCGATTACACCTGGGGAGTTATCTTTGGGGTCGGTGCTGCGACGGTTTGGGTGAGTTATGGCGTGGCGCAAAAGGTTTTATTGCGTCGGCTGGCCTCACCGCAGATCCTGTTTTTACTGTACACTTTATGTACAATTGCGCTCTTCCCTCTGGCAAAGCCTGGAGTGATAGCGCAGCTTAGCCACTGGCAGCTCGCATGTTTAATTTTTTGCGGACTGAATACATTGGTAGGATATGGCGCCCTGGCGGAAGCGATGGCTCGCTGGCAGGCAGCGCAGGTGAGCGCGATCATCACGCTCACCCCACTGTTTACGCTGTTTTTTTCAGATCTTTTATCACTGGCCTGGCCCGATTTCTTCGCCAGACCGATGTTAAACCTTTTAGGTTATCTCGGTGCGTTTGTCGTGGTTGCGGGCGCGATGTATTCCGCCATTGGTCATCGTATTTGGGGCGGATTACGTAAGCATACAACGGTGGTATCGCAACCCCGCGCAGGCGAATGATTTACGGAGAATAAAATGAAGTTTGTTGATGAAGCATCGATTCTGGTCGTTGCAGGTGATGGCGGTAATGGTTGCGTGAGCTTCCGCCGCGAAAAGTATATTCCGAAAGGCGGCCCGGATGGCGGCGACGGCGGTGATGGTGGTGACGTATGGATGGAAGCCGATGAGAACCTGAACACGCTTATCGATTATCGTTTTGAAAAATCTTTCCGTGCAGAGCGCGGTCAGAACGGCGCAAGCCGCGACTGTACCGGTAAGCGCGGTAAAGACGTCACAATTAAAGTGCCGGTAGGTACGCGTGTAATCGACCAGGGTACTGGTGAAACCATGGGCGATATGACCAAACACGGTCAGCGTCTGCTGGTTGCTAAGGGCGGCTGGCACGGTCTGGGCAATACCCGTTTCAAATCGTCCGTTAACCGTACACCGCGGCAGAAAACCAACGGCACGCCGGGCGATAAGCGCGAGCTGCTGCTGGAGCTGATGCTGCTGGCTGACGTCGGTATGTTGGGGATGCCAAACGCGGGTAAATCGACCTTTATTCGTGCGGTATCGGCGGCTAAACCGAAAGTGGCGGATTATCCGTTTACCACTCTGGTGCCAAGTCTGGGTGTGGTACGAATGGACAACGAAAAGAGCTTCGTTGTTGCCGATATTCCAGGACTGATTGAAGGCGCTGCGGAAGGCGCAGGTCTGGGCATTCGCTTCCTGAAGCACCTGGAACGTTGCCGCGTCCTGTTGCACCTCATCGATATCGATCCGATTGACGGCACCGATCCGGTTGAAAACGCGCGTATTATTATCAGCGAGCTGGAAAAATACAGCCAGGATCTGGCGGCGAAACCGCGTTGGTTAGTGTTCAACAAGATCGATCTGCTGGATAAGGTAGAAGCCGAAGAGAAAGCGAAAGCGATCGCTGAGGCGCTGGGCTGGGAAGATAAATATTATCTGATCTCTGCGGCGAGTGGACTGGGCGTGAAAGATCTCTGCTGGGATGTGATGACCTTTATCATTGAAAACCCGGTCGTGCAGGCTGAAGAAGCGAAACAGCCAGAGAAAGTCGAATTCATGTGGGATGATTATCATCGCCAGCAGCTTGAAGAGATTGCTGAAGAGGATGATGAAGACTGGGATGACGACTGGGACGAAGACGACGAAGAAGGCGTTGAGTTCATTTACAAGCGTTAATCACTGATGATAAACGCCAAATCAGCCTGATGCGCTACGCTTATCAGGCCTACAAGAGAATTGCAATATGTTGAATTTGCACGATTTTGTAGGCCGGATAAGGCGTTTACGCCGCATCCGGCATAAACAAAGCGCACTTTGTCAATAATCTGAAGCCCCGGCCATGTGCCGGGGTTTCTTTTTGACTAATTGTTCTGATAAATATCTTTATACAAACGGCTTTCAAAACGCACTAACGGAATACGGCGATTACGCTGATCCGCAGGTTCTACTGCATAGCCAGAAAGATATTGCACAAACGCCATTCGTTGCCCGCTCGCTGTGGTAATGAATCCCGCCAGGTTATATACCCCCTGCAACGAACCGGTTTTCGCTGAGACTTTTCCATCCACGCCCGCCTGATGCAGACCTGCACGGTACTGCAAAGAGCCGTCATAGCCCGCCAGCGGCAGCATGGAGATAAAGTTAAGTTCATTGTCGTGTTGGGCAATGTATTGCAGCACCTGCATCATGGTGGCGGGGGCAATCAGGTTATGCCGCGAAAGCCCTGAACCATCGGCAATAATGGTGTTTCCAATATCGACACCGGCTTGCTGGCGCAGGATCTGACGCACGGCGTCCGACCCGGCCCGCCATGTTCCAGGCACATTGAAGCGCGCATGGCCTATCATGCGGAAAACCGTATCGGCGATCATGTTGTCCGACTTTTTCAGCATAATCTTAAGCAGATCGTGCAGCGGGGCCGACTGTTTACTGGCAACTACCGTTCCAGGTTCGTTAACCTGAGTCTGGCGCAGCAGTGTTCCGCTCCAGGTGATACCCGCCTGTTTTAACTCATCTTTCAGAATTGCACCGGCATAGCTGGCTCCATCCTGCACGGCAAAAGCCAACGGGAGCGGCTCAGAACGTTGTGGCAGGCATCCCGTCAGCGTAAAGCGGTTCAGGTCGCCTGGCACCACATCCAGTTCGCAGTATTGCGCTTCGGCAGAACCACGGGGGAGGGTGCGTACCTGGCTGAACATCGTAACGGGGTAATAAGATGCCACGCGTATAAAAGCCATATCACCAGGCTTTGGGGCACTGTAGAGCGAGACGGAGAAACAGTTGCGGTCAACTATGGCGGCGGCAGGCGGAGCGCTAAAGCATTGTGTCATGTCATTCCATGGCCAGCCGGGGGCTTTATCGTGGCTGGCGAAAATGGAGGTATCTATCAACACATTGCCATCGATTTGGTTGACGCCAGATTTTTTCAAAGTCGCGACCATATTGCGAATATCCTGACGTTTTAACGTCGGATCGGCACCAAATCGCGCCACTAAGTCACCCTTAAGTACGCCGTTTTCCACATTGCCTTTGGTTTCAAGCGTCGTGGTAAAACGAAAATCGGGGCCGAGTTGAATCAACGCCGCCAGCGCAGTAATCACTTTCTGGGTACTGGCAGGCAGCGCCATCTGCTGACTGTGGTAATCAATAGCGGGGGCCGACGCGCCGACTTTTTGCACCATCAGGGCAAGGTTGGCACCAGCGGGGAGTTGAGTAATGTACTCATCAACATTTGCGGCCTGAACACTGAACGCTATACAGCTGGTCAATCCGATGATAAATCTGGAAAATCGCATAATCTCGCGCTAACAACCTGGAATCGAGCCGTCATACTACGGCGCAACGCCCTATAAAGTAAACGATGACCCTTCGGGAACTTCAGGGTAAAATGACTATCAAAATGTGAATTGTAGCTGACCTGGGACTTGTACCCGGGTCGGTATTTTTTTGCTTCTGGTCCCGGTAAGGAGTTATGCCGGGCAGGCCGAACAGCCGGGGTGGGTGAAGACTTGCCCTATCAGGAATATTCAAGAGGTATAACAAATGCAAGCTATTCCGATGACCTTACGCGGCGCTGAAAAATTACGCGAAGAGCTGGATTTTCTGAAATCTGTGCGCCGTCCTGAAATCATTGCTGCTATCGCGGAAGCGCGTGAGCATGGCGACCTGAAAGAAAACGCCGAATACCACGCAGCTCGTGAACAGCAGGGTTTCTGCGAAGGCCGTATTAAAGACATCGAAGCCAAGCTGTCGAACGCGCAGGTGATTGATGTCACCAAAATGCCCAACAATGGGCGCGTTATTTTTGGTGCTACCGTAACGGTGCTGAATCTGGATTCTGACGAAGAACAGACTTATCGCATCGTTGGCGATGACGAAGCTGACTTTAAACAAAACCTGATTTCTGTAAACTCGCCTATTGCTCGTGGCCTGATCGGCAAAGAAGAAGATGATGTTGTGGTCATCAAAACGCCGGGCGGCGAAGTAGAATTTGAAGTAATTAAGGTGGAATACCTGTAAGAATTACCCAATACTCAAGATGTTGATGTATTGTAAAGAAAGGAAAAAGGCCGCTATGCGGCCTTTTATCAACGAACAGAGCGTGGCATTTTGCTCTCCTGCCTGCGGAAAACCCCTCGTTTTACACAGCAAATGTGTGTAACTTTAGGATAATCTTAGCGTGGCAGCGAGATTTTACGTTCTTTAGTTGGGCGATAAAGCACCAGCGTTTTACCGATGACCTGTACATTACAGGCGCCGGTTTCGCGCACGATAGCTTCCACGATCAAGGTTTTAGTTTCGCGATCTTCGGTGGCGATTTTCACCTTGATGAGTTCATGGTGCTCTAACGCTTGTTCAATCTCGGCCAGCACCCCTTCGGTCAAACCATTACTGCCAAGCAGAACAACTGGCTTGAGCGGATGTGCCAGACCTTTCAGGTGCTGTTTTTGTTTAGTACTCAGATTCATCGTATTTTTTGCTTACGTTGGGATTGAAAACGGGTCATTCTACCGCCATCTCCCATATATCACCAAATAGGCGCGTAAAAATTTACGCAATTGGTTACGATGAGTTATCCCCATGGGAAAGTTAAATGACAGGTAAGAAGCGTTCTGCCAGCTCCAGCCGCTGGCTTCAGGAACACTTTAGCGATAAATATGTTCAACAGGCACAGAAAAAGGGGTTACGTTCCCGTGCCTGGTTTAAACTTGATGAAATACAGCAAAGTGACAAACTCTTTAAACCGGGAATGACGGTTGTCGACCTTGGTGCTGCTCCGGGTGGTTGGTCACAATATGTGGTCACCCAAATTGGCGGCAAAGGCCGCATCATCGCTTGCGATCTTTTACCTATGGATCCTATCGTTGGTGTGGACTTTCTTCAGGGCGATTTTCGTGATGAACTGGTGATGAAAGCACTGCTGGAGCGCGTTGGCGACAGCAAAGTCCAGGTTGTCATGTCCGATATGGCACCAAACATGAGCGGAACACCGGCGGTGGATATCCCCCGTGCCATGTATCTGGTGGAACTGGCGCTAGAAATGTGTCGTGATGTATTAGCGCCAGGTGGCAGTTTTGTAGTGAAGGTGTTCCAGGGCGAAGGTTTCGATGAGTATCTAAGGGAAATTCGCTCCCTGTTTACGAAGGTCAAAGTTCGTAAGCCGGACTCTTCTCGTGCACGTTCGCGGGAAGTGTATATTGTAGCGACCGGGCGTAAACCCTAACCGGGAGATTTCAGACGAAAGTTTGAAAGATGCTGGATATAGAGTATCCTGACGCTGTTTTTAACACAGTTGTAATAAGAGGTTAATCCCTTGAGTGACATGGCGAAAAACCTAATACTCTGGCTGGTCATTGCCGTTGTGCTGATGTCAGTATTCCAGAGCTTTGGGCCCAGCGAGTCTAATGGCCGTAAGGTGGATTACTCTACCTTCCTACAAGAGGTCAATAACGACCAGGTTCGTGAAGCGCGTATCAACGGACGTGAAATCAACGTTACCAAGAAAGATAGTAACCGTTATACCACTTACATTCCGGTTCAGGATCCGAAATTACTGGATAACCTGTTGACCAAGAACGTCAAGGTTGTCGGTGAACCGCCTGAAGAACCAAGCCTGCTGGCTTCTATCTTCATCTCCTGGTTCCCGATGCTGTTGCTGATTGGTGTCTGGATCTTCTTCATGCGTCAAATGCAGGGCGGCGGTGGCAAAGGTGCCATGTCGTTTGGTAAGAGCAAAGCGCGCATGCTGACGGAAGATCAGATCAAAACGACCTTTGCTGACGTTGCGGGCTGCGACGAAGCAAAAGAAGAAGTTGCTGAACTGGTTGAGTATCTGCGCGAGCCGAGCCGCTTCCAGAAACTCGGCGGTAAGATCCCGAAAGGCGTCTTGATGGTCGGTCCTCCGGGTACCGGTAAAACGCTGCTGGCGAAAGCGATTGCAGGCGAAGCGAAAGTTCCGTTCTTTACTATCTCCGGTTCTGACTTCGTAGAAATGTTCGTCGGTGTGGGTGCATCCCGTGTTCGTGACATGTTCGAACAGGCGAAGAAAGCGGCACCGTGCATCATCTTTATCGATGAAATCGACGCCGTAGGCCGCCAGCGTGGCGCTGGTCTGGGCGGTGGTCACGATGAACGTGAACAGACTCTGAACCAGATGCTGGTTGAGATGGATGGCTTCGAAGGTAACGAAGGTATCATCGTTATCGCCGCGACTAACCGTCCGGACGTTCTCGACCCGGCCCTGCTGCGTCCTGGCCGTTTCGACCGTCAGGTTGTGGTCGGCTTGCCAGATGTTCGCGGTCGTGAGCAGATCCTGAAAGTTCACATGCGTCGCGTACCATTGGCACCCGATATCGACGCGGCAATCATTGCCCGTGGTACTCCTGGTTTCTCCGGTGCTGACCTGGCGAACCTGGTGAACGAAGCGGCACTGTTCGCTGCTCGTGGCAACAAACGCGTTGTGTCGATGGTTGAGTTCGAGAAAGCGAAAGACAAAATCATGATGGGTGCGGAACGTCGCTCCATGGTGATGACGGAAGCGCAGAAAGAATCGACGGCTTACCACGAAGCGGGTCATGCGATTATCGGTCGCCTGGTGCCGGAACACGATCCGGTGCACAAAGTGACGATTATCCCACGCGGTCGTGCGCTGGGTGTGACTTTCTTCTTGCCTGAGGGCGACGCAATCAGCGCCAGCCGTCAGAAACTGGAAAGCCAGATTTCTACGCTGTACGGTGGTCGTCTGGCAGAAGAGATCATCTACGGGCCGGAACATGTATCTACCGGTGCGTCCAACGATATTAAAGTTGCGACCAACCTGGCACGTAACATGGTGACTCAGTGGGGCTTCTCTGAGAAATTGGGTCCACTGCTGTACGCGGAAGAAGAAGGTGAAGTGTTCCTCGGCCGTAGCGTAGCGAAAGCGAAACATATGTCCGATGAAACTGCACGTATCATCGACCAGGAAGTGAAAGCACTGATTGAGCGTAACTATAATCGTGCGCGTCAGCTTCTGACCGACAATATGGATATTCTGCATGCGATGAAAGATGCTCTCATGAAATATGAGACTATCGACGCACCGCAGATTGATGACCTGATGGCACGTCGCGATGTACGTCCGCCAGCGGGCTGGGAAGAACCAGGCGCTTCTAACAATTCTGGCGACAATGGTAGTCCAAAGGCTCCTCGTCCGGTTGATGAACCGCGTACGCCGAACCCGGGTAACACCATGTCAGAGCAGTTAGGCGACAAGTAAGTTCCCGCATCAGATGACTGTATTTGTACCGAAAACCCCGGGGCGTGCTCCGGGGTTTTTTCTTATCAATTCATACCAGGGATAACATCATGAAACTCTTTGCCCAGGGTACTTCACTGGACCTTAGCCATCCTCACGTAATGGGGATCCTCAACGTCACGCCTGATTCCTTTTCGGATGGTGGCACGCATAACTCGCTGATAGATGCGGTGAAACATGCGAATCTGATGATCAACGCTGGCGCGACGATCATTGACGTTGGTGGCGAGTCCACGCGCCCAGGGGCGGCGGAAGTTAGCGTTGAAGAAGAGTTGCAACGTGTTATTCCTGTGGTTGAGGCAATTGCTCAACGCTTCGAAGTCTGGATCTCAGTCGATACATCCAAACCAGAAGTCATCCGTGAGTCAGCGAAAGTTGGCGCTCACATTATTAATGATATCCGCTCCCTTTCCGAACCTGGCGCTCTGGAGGCGGCTGCAGAAACCGGTTTACCGGTTTGTCTGATGCATATGCAGGGAAATCCAAAAACCATGCAGGAAGCTCCGAAGTATGACGATGTCTTTGCAGAAGTGAATCGCTACTTTATTGAGCAAATAGCACGTTGCGAGCAGGCGGGTATCGCAAAAGAGAAATTGTTGCTCGACCCCGGATTCGGTTTCGGTAAAAATCTCTCCCATAACTATTCATTACTGGCGCGCCTGGCTGAATTTCACCATTTCAACCTGCCGCTGTTGGTGGGTATGTCACGAAAATCGATGATTGGGCAGCTGCTGAACGTGGGGCCGTCCGAGCGCCTGAGCGGTAGTCTGGCCTGTGCGGTCATTGCCGCAATGCAAGGCGCGCACATCATTCGTGTTCATGACGTCAAAGAAACCGTAGAAGCGATGCGGGTGGTGGAAGCCACTCTGTCTGCAAAGGAAAACAAACGCTATGAGTAATCGTAAATATTTCGGTACCGATGGGATTCGTGGTCGTGTAGGGGATGCGCCGATCACACCTGATTTTGTGCTTAAGCTGGGTTGGGCCGCGGGTAAAGTGCTGGCGCGCCACGGCTCCCGTAAGATTATTATTGGTAAAGACACGCGTATTTCTGGCTATATGCTGGAGTCAGCACTGGAAGCGGGTCTGGCGGCAGCGGGCCTTTCCGCACTCTTCACTGGCCCGATGCCAACACCGGCCGTGGCTTATCTGACGCGTACCTTCCGCGCAGAGGCCGGAATTGTGATATCTGCATCGCATAACCCGTTCTACGATAATGGCATTAAATTCTTCTCTATCGACGGCACCAAACTGCCGGATGCGGTAGAAGAGGCCATCGAAGCGGAAATGGAAAAGGAGATCAGCTGCGTTGATTCGGCAGAACTGGGTAAAGCCAGCCGTATCGTTGATGCCGCGGGTCGCTATATCGAGTTTTGCAAAGCCACGTTCCCGAACGAACTTAGCCTCAGTGAACTGAAGATTGTGGTGGATTGTGCAAACGGTGCGACTTATCACATCGCGCCGAACGTGCTGCGCGAACTGGGGGCGAACGTTATCGCTATCGGTTGTGAGCCAAACGGTGTAAACATCAATGCCGAAGTGGGGGCTACCGACGTTCGCGCGCTCCAGGCTCGTGTGCTGGCTGAAAAAGCGGATCTCGGTATTGCCTTCGACGGCGATGGCGATCGCGTGATTATGGTTGACCATGAAGGCAATAAAGTCGATGGCGATCAGATCATGTATATCATCGCGCGTGAAGGTCTTCGTCAGGGCCAGCTGCGTGGTGGCGCTGTGGGTACATTGATGAGCAACATGGGGCTTGAACTGGCGCTGAAACAGTTAGGAATTCCATTTGCGCGCGCGAAAGTGGGTGACCGCTACGTACTGGAAAAAATGCAGGAGAAAGGCTGGCGTATCGGTGCAGAGAATTCCGGTCATGTGATCCTGCTGGATAAAACTACTACCGGTGACGGCATCGTTGCTGGCTTACAGGTGCTGGCGGCGATGGCACGTAACCATATGAGCCTGCACGACCTTTGCAGCGGCATGAAAATGTTCCCGCAGATTCTGGTTAACGTACGTTACACCGCAGGTAGCGGCGATCCACTTGAGCATGAGTCAGTTAAAGCCGTGACCGCAGAGGTTGAAGCTGCGCTGGGCAACCGTGGACGCGTGTTGCTGCGTAAATCCGGCACCGAACCGTTAATTCGCGTGATGGTGGAAGGCGAAGACGAAGCGCAGGTGACTGAATTTGCACACCGCATCGCCGATGCAGTAAAAGCCGTTTAAAGCGTTAGATAACTGGCTAAAAAGGCGGCGATTGTCGCCTTTTTTCTCAGCGAACACATCGGTTTTGCTGTTTTTTTCCGCAGTTGATACAATGCGATAAAATTGCCCTTGCGAAGGTCATTCGCTTTGGTTAGTATTCACACCCGCTTCAGTGGGAAAGATTAAAAACTCCCGCTTTATTGGTTGAAGCATTGGTACGCGGCAACTCCGCAAGGAACAGGTTGATTATGTATGAAGCTCTTTTAGTAGTTTTCCTTATTGTGGCAATTGGCCTTGTTGGTCTGATCATGCTGCAGCAAGGTAAAGGCGCTGATATGGGAGCCTCCTTCGGAGCAGGCGCTTCCGCTACGCTGTTTGGTTCAAGTGGTTCTGGTAACTTCATGACCCGCATGACGGCGCTGCTGGCAACGTTATTCTTCATCATCAGTCTGGTGCTGGGTAACATCAATAGCAACAAAACCAATAAAGGTAGCGAATGGGAAAATCTGAGTGCACCGGCGAAAACCGAACAAACTCAGCCAGCTGCTCCGGCTAAGCCGACCAGCGATATCCCGAACTAAAAAGTAGTATCCGTGCCGAGGTGGTGGAATTGGTAGACACGCTACCTTGAGGTGGTAGTGCCCAATAGGGCTTACGGGTTCAAGTCCCGTCCTCGGTACCAAATTCCAGAAAAGAGACGCTGAAAAGCGTCTTTTTTCGTTTTGGTCCTGGTCCGAGGAATGGTTGTCAGGTATCTGTATCTCGTCCAGTTGCTTTACTCGTAGCTGGTACCTTGAAACGATGGTGCCGGTACGCCTTAGTTATAAATTTTTCCCTTCTACTGACATAATTGGCACTTTATTGTGTCAACTCCAGTTCCGGTACGAATACGGATATGTTTACTTCTCGATAAACCATCCTGCTCCTGTCAGTATAACGACTGATGGCTACGTTCTGCGTAATGTTTAGAGACGCATTGATAATGTTATTTAATTACTGAGAACGCAATGGCCGCATCATTTAAAAAGAAAAAACTAACAGTGTTTCGTTCTGATATGGATCAGAGTTGAAAAACATGTCTGATATAAAATTAAACATTGTTGATAATTGTTTATATTGGTTGTGAACTTGGATTTCTGGATGACAGTATTCAACAAATTTGCTAGAACTTTTAAATCTCATTGGTTGTTGTATCTTTGTGTTATTGTTTTTGGTATTACGAACTTAGTCGCTTCTTCCGGAGCGCATATGGTTCAGCGCTTGCTGTTCTTCGTTCTGACCATCCTGGTTGTAAAACGTATATCATCCCTTCCGCTTCGCCTGCTTGTTGCCGCACCATTTGTGTTACTGACTGCGGCAGACATGAGTATTAGCCTCTATTCATGGTGTACCTTTGGTACAACTTTCAATGATGGATTTGCGATTAGTGTGCTCCAGAGTGATCCGGATGAAGTTGTCAAAATGCTGGGGATGTATATCCCTTATCTATGTGCCTTTGCTTTTTTATCCCTTCTTTTTTTGGCAGTAATAATAAAATATGATGTTTCCTTGCCGACAAAAAAAGTGACAGGAATATTATTGCTGATTGTCATTTCGGGCAGTTTATTTTCCGCTTGTCAATTTGCTTATAAAGATGCAAAAAATAAAAAAGCGTTCAGTCCATATATACTAGCGTCGCGATTTGCTACCTATACGCCGTTTTTCAATCTCAACTATTTTGCTTTAGCAGCGAAAGAGCATCAAAGATTACTCTCAATTGCAAACACGGTGCCGTATTTTCAATTATCAGTCAGGGATACAGGTATTGATACCTACGTGTTGATTGTGGGGGAGTCTGTACGTGTCGACAATATGTCTTTGTATGGATATACACGCTCTACGACACCGCAAGTTGAAGCACAAAGAAAACAGATCAAACTGTTTAATCAAGCAATAAGCGGCGCACCTTACACTGCGCTGTCGGTTCCCCTTTCTTTAACTGCTGATTCTGTTTTGAGTCATGACATTCATAATTACCCCGACAACATTATTAATATGGCTAATCAAGCAGGATTTCAGACTTTCTGGCTAAGCTCGCAATCCGCTTTTCGGCAGAATGGTACAGCAGTTACCAGTATCGCCATGCGCGCCATGGAAACAGTTTATGTCAGAGGATTTGATGAATTGTTGTTGCCGCATTTATCGCAAGCATTACAGCAAAATACGCAGCAAAAGAAACTGATTGTTCTTCATTTAAATGGAAGCCATGAACCGGCTTGTAGCGCCTATCCGCAATCCAGCGCCGTGTTTCAACCGCAGGACGATCAGGATGCCTGCTATGACAACTCCATTCATTACACAGATAGTTTGCTAGGTCAGGTTTTTGAATTATTAAAAGATCGCCGCGCCTCGGTCATGTATTTTGCCGACCACGGCCTGGAACGTGACCCTACGAAGAAGAACGTCTATTTTCATGGAGGCAGGGAGGCTAGCCAGCAGGCATATCATGTCCCGATGTTTATCTGGTATAGCCCCGTTCTTGGGGATGGCGTGGATCGCACAACGGAAAACAACATCTTTTCGACAGCTTACAATAATTACCTTATTAATGCGTGGATGGGGGTAACAAAGCCGGAACAGCCGCAAACGCTTGAGGAAGTGATTGCACACTATAAAGGAGACTCACGGGTTGTGGATGCAAACCATGATGTTTTCGATTATGTGATGCTCAGAAAGGAGTTTACAGAGGATAAGCAAGGTAACCCCACCCCTGAAGGGCAGGGTTGATGTCGAATTACTGGCCTTTGTTTTCCAGATTCTCCACCTGCGGCACGCCTGAAGCGGCAGAGGAGGAAAGCAGGCCAGTTTTGGCATAACCGAAAAGTTTCTCGCGGGTATCAGTGATATCCAGGTTACGCATGGTCAATTGACCAATACGATCATCTGGCGAGAACACCGAGTCGCCTTTTTCCATCGTCAGACGCTCTGGCTTGTAGGTCAGGTTCTCTGAGACGGTATTCAGGATTGAATAATCGTTCCCACGGCGCAGCTCCAGGGTAACTTCACCAGTGATCTGGCTGGCAACCCAGCGTTGCAGAGAGTCACGCAGCATCAGCGCCTGGGAGTCAAACCAACGCCCCTGGTACAGCAGACGGCCCAACTGACGACCATGCGCGTGATACTGCTCAATGGTGTCTTCGTTGTGAATACCGGTCAACAGGCGTTCATACGCAATGTGCAGCAGTGCCATCCCCGGAGCTTCGTAAATACCACGGCTTTTCGCTTCGATGATACGGTTTTCAATCTGGTCGCTCATGCCCAGGCCGTGACGACCGCCGATGCGGTTAGCTTCCAGCATCATTTCTACGTCGTCGCTAAAGGTTTTACCGTTCAGCGCCACCGGATGACCTTGTTCAAAGCGTACTGTGACTTCTTCTGCCGGGATCTTCACGCTCTCATCCCAGAATTTCACGCCCATAATCGGGTTGACGATTTTGACGCTGGAGTTGAGGTATTCCAGATCCTTCGCTTCATGCGTTGCACCAAGCATGTTGGAGTCTGTGGAGTAGGCTTTTTCGACAGACATTTTGTAGTCGAAACCGCAGGCAATCATAAATTCAGACATCTCATGACGGCCGCCCAGTTCATCAATAAAGTCAGTATCAAGCCACGGTTTGTAAATCTGCAGTTCAGCATTGGTCAGCAGACCATAACGATAGAAACGTTCGATATCGTTTCCTTTGTAGGTGCTACCGTCACCCCAGATATTCACGCCATCTTCTTTCATCGCAGCAACCAGCATGGTACCAGTCACGGCGCGGCCCAGCGGCGTCGTGTTGAAATAGGTCAGGCCGCCGGTGGTGTTATGAAATGCGCCACACTGAATAGCGGCAATACCTTCGGCCACCAGTTGTTTGCGGCAGTCGATCAGACGTGCGTTCTCCGCGCCGTATTCCATGGCACGACGAGGGATCGCATCATAATCCTCTTCGTCTGGCTGGCCCAGGTTTGCAGTATATGCATAAGGAACCGCTCCCTTTTGTCGCATCCACAGCAGTGCGGCACTGGTGTCCAGACCGCCAGAAAAAGCGATACCAATACGTTGACCTACCGGGAGATGCTTGAGAATCGTCGTCATAAAATAACACCCTGCTTAATTAACTGATGATGAGCCTGGATTTCCGCTCTCACTGAATTTTTATGCAAAATAAATGAGTTTTCATTTAATCATCTTTTATCGGAGACAGGAAGAGTTTAGTGTGTTTTTTGTAAAATAATGCGCTTAAGGGAGAGCAGGAGAAGGCAAAAGTATTCAACAAATGAAAGTGAACTGGATATTCATTCACATGATTAGCAATAAACGTTGACAAAATGTGGCGTGGATCACTATAATGCCTGCAGATTTCACGTCCCGTCTCGGTACACCAAATCCCAGCAGTATTTGCATTTTTTACCCAAAACGAGTAGAATTTGCCACGTTTCAGGCGCGGGGTGGAGCAGCCTGGTAGCTCGTCGGGCTCATAACCCGAAGGTCGTCGGTTCAAATCCGGCCCCCGCAACCACTTTCCCTTAGAGTTCTTTTTCAAATATACTGTGAAGACTTCGGCCTTCGTAGTGGGATTTGAAAAAATCCTTCTGGAAAGTGCTCCAGACCGCAGTTGCGGTTATAGGGTTCAGTTATATAAAGCCCCGATTTATCGGGGTTTTTTGTTATCTGACTACAGAATAACTGGGCTTTAGGCCCTTTTTTTATGTCTTGGGGGTGGGCTTGTCCACATTAGAGCAAAAATTAACAGAGATGATTACTGCGCCAGTTGAGGCCCTGGGTTTTGAACTGGTTGGCATCGAATTTATTCGCGGTCGCACATCCACACTGCGCATCTATATTGATAGTGAAGATGGCATCAATGTTGATGATTGTGCTGATGTGAGCCACCAGGTAAGTGCTGTGCTGGATGTTGAAGATCCCATCACCGTTGCTTATAACCTGGAAGTCTCCTCACCGGGTCTCGATCGCCCACTGTTCACGGCTGAACACTACGCCCGTTTTGTCGGAGAAGAGGTGACTCTGGTTCTCCGTATGGCGGTACAAAACCGTCGTAAATGGCAGGGCGTTATCAAAGCGGTAGACGGTGAAATGATCACAGTTACCGTCGAAGGTAAAGATGAAGTGTTCGCGCTGAGTAATATCCAGAAGGCGAACCTGGTTCCCCACTTTTAATAGTCTGGATGAGGTGAAAAGCCCGCGATGAACAAAGAAATTTTGGCTGTAGTTGAAGCCGTATCCAATGAAAAGGCGCTACCTCGCGAGAAGATTTTCGAAGCATTGGAAAGCGCGCTGGCGACAGCAACAAAGAAAAAATATGAACAAGAGATCGACGTCCGCGTACAGATCGATCGCAAAAGCGGTGATTTTGACACCTTCCGTCGCTGGTTAGTTGTTGATGAAGTCACCCAGCCGACCAAGGAAATCACCCTTGAAGCCGCACGTTATGAAGATGAAAGCCTGAACCTGGGCGATTACGTTGAAGATCAGATTGAGTCTGTTACCTTTGACCGTATCACTACCCAGACGGCAAAACAGGTTATCGTGCAGAAAGTGCGTGAAGCCGAACGTGCGATGGTGGTTGATCAGTTCCGTGAACACGAAGGTGAAATCATCACCGGCGTGGTGAAAAAAGTAAACCGCGACAACATCTCTCTGGATCTGGGCAACAACGCTGAAGCCGTGATCCTGCGTGAAGATATGCTGCCGCGTGAAAACTTCCGCCCTGGCGACCGCGTTCGTGGCGTGCTTTATTCCGTTCGCCCGGAAGCGCGTGGCGCGCAACTGTTCGTCACTCGTTCCAAGCCGGAAATGCTGATCGAACTGTTCCGTATTGAAGTGCCAGAAATCGGCGAAGAAGTGATTGAAATTAAAGCAGCGGCTCGCGATCCGGGTTCTCGTGCGAAAATCGCGGTGAAAACCAACGATAAACGTATCGATCCGGTAGGTGCTTGCGTAGGTATGCGTGGCGCGCGTGTTCAGGCGGTGTCTACTGAACTGGGTGGCGAGCGTATCGATATCGTCCTGTGGGATGATAACCCGGCGCAGTTCGTGATTAACGCAATGGCACCGGCAGACGTTGCTTCTATCGTGGTGGATGAAGATAAACACACCATGGATATCGCCGTTGAAGCCGGTAACCTGGCGCAGGCGATTGGCCGTAACGGTCAGAACGTGCGTCTGGCTTCGCAGCTGAGCGGTTGGGAACTCAACGTGATGACCGTTGACGACCTGCAGGCTAAGCATCAGGCGGAAGCGCACGCAGCGATCGACACCTTCACCAAATATCTCGACATCGACGAAGACTTCGCGACTGTTCTGGTAGAAGAAGGCTTCTCGACGCTGGAAGAACTGGCCTATGTGCCGATGAAAGAGCTGTTGGAAATCGAAGGCCTTGATGAGCCGACCGTTGAAGCACTGCGCGAGCGTGCTAAAAATGCACTGGCCACCATTGCACAGGCCCAGGAAGAAAGCCTCGGTGATAACAAACCGGCTGATGATCTGCTGAACCTTGAAGGGGTAGATCGTGATTTGGCATTCAAACTGGCCGCCCGTGGCGTTTGTACGCTGGAAGATCTCGCCGAACAGGGCATTGATGATCTGGCTGATATCGAAGGGTTGACCGACGAAAAAGCCGGAGCACTGATTATGGCTGCCCGTAATATTTGCTGGTTCGGTGACGAAGCGTAATAAACTGTAGCAGGAAGGAACAGCATGACAGATGTAACGATTAAAACGCTGGCCGCAGAGCGACAGACCTCCGTGGAACGCCTGGTACAGCAATTTGCTGATGCAGGTATCCGGAAGTCTGCTGACGACTCTGTGTCTGCACAAGAGAAACAGACTTTGATTGACCACCTGAATCAGAAAAATTCAGGCCCGGACAAATTGACGCTGCAACGTAAAACACGCAGCACCCTTAACATTCCTGGTACCGGTGGAAAAAGCAAATCGGTACAAATCGAAGTCCGCAAGAAACGCACCTTTGTGAAACGCGATCCGCAAGAGGCTGAACGCCTTGCAGCGGAAGAGCAAGCGCAGCGTGAAGCGGAAGAGCAAGCCCGTCGTGAGGCAGAAGAATCGGCTAAACGCGAGGCGCAACAAAAAGCTGAACGTGAGGCCGCAGAACAAGCTAAGCGTGAAGCTGCTGAACAAGCGAAACGTGAAGCTGCGGAAAAAGACAAAGTGAGCAATCAACAAGACGATATGACTAAAAACGCCCAGGCTGAAAAAGCCCGCCGTGAGCAGGAAGCTGCAGAGCTCAAGCGTAAAGCTGAAGAAGAAGCGCGTCGTAAACTCGAAGAAGAAGCACGTCGCGTTGCTGAAGAAGCACGTCGTATGGCGGAAGAAAACAAATGGACTGATAACGCGGAACCGACTGAAGATTCCAGCGATTATCACGTCACTACTTCTCAACATGCTCGCCAGGCAGAAGACGAAAGCGATCGTGAAGTCGAAGGCGGCCGTGGCCGTGGTCGTAACGCGAAAGCAGCGCGTCCGAAGAAAGGCAACAAACACGCTGAATCAAAAGCTGATCGTGAAGAAGCACGCGCAGCAGTACGTGGCGGTAAAGGCGGAAAACGTAAAGGTTCTTCGCTGCAGCAAGGCTTCCAGAAGCCTGCTCAGGCCGTTAACCGTGACGTTGTGATCGGCGAAACTATCACCGTTGGCGAACTGGCGAACAAGATGGCGGTTAAAGGCTCTCAGGTCATCAAAGCGATGATGAAACTGGGCGCAATGGCAACCATCAACCAGGTTATCGATCAGGAAACCGCACAGCTGGTTGCTGAAGAGATGGGCCATAAAGTTATCCTGCGTCGTGAAAACGAGCTGGAAGAGGCGGTAATGAGCGACCGTGACACGGGTGCTGCGGCTGAACCGCGCGCGCCGGTTGTGACCATCATGGGTCACGTTGACCACGGTAAAACCTCTCTGCTGGACTACATTCGTTCAACGAAAGTGGCCTCTGGCGAAGCGGGCGGCATTACCCAGCACATTGGTGCATACCACGTTGAAACTGAAAACGGCATGATCACCTTCCTGGACACCCCGGGGCACGCCGCGTTTACTTCAATGCGTGCTCGTGGTGCGCAGGCAACGGACATCGTAGTCCTGGTTGTTGCTGCCGACGACGGTGTGATGCCGCAGACCATCGAAGCAATCCAGCACGCGAAAGCGGCGCAGGTACCGGTGGTGGTTGCAGTGAACAAGATCGATAAACCAGAAGCTGATCCGGATCGCGTTAAGAACGAACTCTCCCAGTACGGCATCCTGCCGGAAGAGTGGGGCGGTGAAAGCCAGTTCGTACACGTATCTGCGAAAGCGGGTACCGGTATCGATGAACTGCTGGACGCTATCCTGCTGCAGGCGGAAGTTCTGGAGCTGAAAGCGGTACGTAAAGGTATGGCGAGCGGTGCGGTTATCGAATCCTTCCTCGATAAAGGTCGTGGTCCGGTTGCTACCGTTCTGGTACGTGAAGGTACTCTGCACAAGGGCGATATCGTTCTGTGTGGCTTCGAATACGGTCGTGTTCGTGCGATGCGTAACGAACTGGGTCAGGAAGTGCTGGAAGCGGGTCCGTCCATTCCGGTGGAAATCCTCGGCCTGTCCGGCGTACCGGCTGCGGGTGATGAAGTTACCGTTGTACGTGACGAGAAGAAAGCGCGTGAAGTTGCACTCTATCGTCAGGGTAAATTCCGCGAAGTTAAACTGGCGCGTCAGCAGAAATCTAAACTCGAGAACATGTTCGCCAACATGACCGAAGGCGAAGTTCACGAAGTGAATATCGTCCTGAAGGCAGACGTACAGGGTTCTGTCGAAGCGATCTCCGACTCCTTGCTGAAACTGTCTACTGACGAAGTTAAAGTGAAGATCATCGGTTCTGGCGTAGGTGGTATCACCGAAACCGACGCCACCCTGGCTGCGGCGTCCAACGCCATCCTGGTTGGCTTTAACGTACGTGCTGATGCCTCTGCACGTAAAGTGATTGAAGCGGAAAGCCTGGATCTGCGTTACTACTCCGTCATCTATAACCTGATTGACGAAGTGAAAGCGGCGATGAGCGGTATGCTGTCTCCGGAACTGAAACAGCAGATTATCGGTCTGGCGGAAGTTCGTGACGTGTTCAAATCGCCGAAATTTGGTGCCATCGCAGGCTGTATGGTTACCGAAGGTGTGGTTAAACGTCACAACCCGATCCGCGTTCTGCGTGACAACGTGGTTATCTACGAAGGCGAGCTGGAGTCCCTGCGCCGCTTCAAAGATGACGTTAACGAAGTCCGTAACGGTATGGAATGTGGTATCGGCGTTAAGAACTACAACGACGTCCGCACTGGCGATGTGATCGAAGTATTCGAAATCATCGAGATCCAACGTACCATTGCTTAAGGTTTTTAGGGTTCCATGCGGGATAAGGCGTTTACGCTGCATCCGGCATGGATTGCCTGATGTGACGCTGGCGCGTCTTATCAGGTCAACGTGAACAGCCCTTCCACCTGAAATTAATTTTAAAAAGGGGCTAACAGCCCCTTTTTTGTCAGGAGAATTTATTATGGCGAAAGAATTTGGTCGCCCGCAGCGCGTAGCGCAGGAAATGCAAAAAGAGATCGCTCTCATCCTGCAGCGTGAAATTAAAGATCCTCGCCTGGGCATGATGACCACCGTTTCCGGTGTCGAAATGTCTCGCGACCTGGCGTATGCCAAAGTATATGTGACGTTCCTCAACGACAAAGATGAAGACGCGGTTAAAGCGGGCATCAAAGCGTTGCAAGAAGCTTCTGGTTTCATCCGCAGCCTGCTGGGGAAAGCGATGCGCCTGCGTATCGTGCCGGAACTGACCTTCTTCTACGACAACTCTCTGGTTGAAGGGATGCGCATGTCAAACCTGGTGACCAGCGTGGTCAAACATGACGAAGAACGTCGTGTTAACCCGGACGACAGCAAGGAGGACTAATGAGTCGTCCTCGTCGTCGCGGTCGCGACATTAACGGCGTTTTGTTGCTGGATAAACCTCAGGGTATGTCCAGCAACGATGCGCTGCAAAAAGTGAAACGTATATATAACGCCAACCGTGCCGGGCATACCGGTGCGCTGGACCCGCTGGCGACCGGCATGTTGCCGATTTGCCTCGGGGAAGCGACGAAGTTTTCCCAGTATCTGCTGGACTCCGACAAACGCTATCGGGTCATTGCGCGTCTTGGACAGCGTACCGATACTTCTGATGCCGACGGACAGATCGTTGAAGAACGTCCGGTAACCTTTAGCGCAGAGCAGCTGGCAGCGGCACTGGATACTTTCCGTGGCGATATCGAACAGATCCCTTCGATGTATTCAGCACTGAAATATCAGGGCAAAAAACTGTACGAATATGCGCGTCAGGGCATTGAAGTTCCGCGTGAAGCGCGTCCGATTACCGTTTATGAATTGCTGTTTATTCGCCATGAAGGCAATGAGCTGGAGCTGGAAATTCACTGCTCAAAAGGCACTTATATCCGCACCATCATTGATGACCTGGGTGAAAAACTCGGCTGTGGCGCGCATGTTATTTACCTGCGCCGTCTGGCGGTAAGTAAATATCCGGTTGAACGGATGGTGACCCTGGAGCACCTGCGTGAACTTGTTGAGCAAGCTGAACAGCAGGATATTCCAGCCGCGGAGTTACTTGATCCATTACTGATGCCAATGGACAGTCCAGCTTCGGACTATCCGGTGGTGAATCTTCCGTTAACGTCTTCTGTTTACTTCAAAAATGGTAACCCGGTTCGTACATCTGGTGCGCCACTGGAAGGACTGGTTCGCGTCACGGAAGGTGAGAACGGCAAATTTATCGGTATGGGCGAAATTGACGATGAAGGCCGCGTTGCGCCTCGTCGCCTGGTGGTTGAATACCCGGCGTAATGTTAACCGTCTTGCGATAACAGGTCGCTACGAGTAGAATACTGCCGCTTAACGTCGCGTAAATTGTTTAACACTTTGCGTAACGTACACTGGGATCGCTGAATTAGAGATCGGCGTCCTTTCATTCTATATACTTTGGAGTTTTAAAATGTCTCTAAGTACTGAAGCAACAGCTAAAATCGTTTCTGAGTTTGGTCGTGACGCAAACGACACCGGTTCTACCGAAGTTCAGGTAGCACTGCTGACTGCACAGATCAACCACCTGCAGGGCCACTTTGCAGAGCACAAAAAAGATCACCACAGCCGTCGTGGTCTGCTGCGCATGGTTTCTCAGCGTCGTAAACTGCTCGACTACCTGAAACGTAAAGACGTAGCACGTTACACCCAGCTCATCGAGCGCCTGGGTCTGCGTCGCTAATTCTTGCGAGTTTCAGAAAAGGGGGCCTGAGTGGCCCCTTTTTTCAAGCTGACGGCAGCAATTCACTGGAAACTAATGTATTGTTGCTATGAATGATCTTCCGTTGCAGAGGTTCGCGCGGCTAATGAGAGGCTTTACCCACATAGAGCTGGGTTAGGGTTGTCATTAGTCGCGAGGATGCGCAGAAGATCGGGTATTAACACCAGTGCCGTAAGGTACTGTCTAAGAAAGAGAAAGGATATTACATTGCTTAATCCGATCGTTCGTAAATTCCAGTACGGCCAACACACCGTGACTCTGGAAACCGGCATGATGGCTCGTCAGGCTACTGCCGCTGTTATGGTTAGCATGGATGACACCGCGGTATTCGTTACCGTTGTTGGCCAGAAAAAAGCCAAACCAGGTCAGGACTTCTTCCCACTGACCGTTAACTATCAGGAGCGTACCTACGCTGCTGGTCGTATCCCGGGTAGCTTCTTCCGTCGTGAAGGCCGCCCAAGCGAAGGCGAAACCCTGATCGCGCGTCTGATTGACCGCCCGATTCGCCCGCTGTTCCCGGAAGGCTTCGTCAACGAAGTTCAGGTTATCGCCACCGTGGTTTCTGTTAACCCGCAAGTTAACCCGGATATCGTCGCGATGATTGGTGCTTCCGCAGCGCTGTCTCTGTCTGGTATTCCGTTCAATGGCCCGATTGGTGCTGCCCGCGTAGGTTACATCAATGACCAGTACGTACTGAACCCGACTCAGGACGAGCTGAAAGAGAGCAAACTGGATCTGGTTGTTGCCGGTACTGAAGCCGCTGTACTGATGGTTGAATCTGAAGCTCAACTGCTGAGCGAAGACCAGATGCTGGGCGCAGTAGTGTTCGGTCATGAACAACAGCAGGTTGTTATTCAGAACATCAATGAACTGGTGAAAGAAGCCGGTAAACCGCGTTGGGACTGGCAGCCGGAGCCGGTAAACGAAGCGCTAAACGCGCGCGTTGCTGCACTGGCTGAAGCTCGCCTGAGCGATGCTTACCGCATCACCGACAAACAAGAGCGTTATGCGCAGGTTGATGTCATCAAATCTGAAACCATCGCGACGCTGCTTGCTGAAGACGAAACCCTGGACGAAAACGAACTGGGTGAAATTCTGCACGCGATCGAGAAAAACGTTGTTCGTAGCCGCGTACTGGCAGGCGAACCGCGTATCGACGGTCGTGAAAAAGATATGATCCGTGGTCTGGATGTGCGTACTGGCGTGCTGCCGCGTACTCACGGTTCTGCGCTGTTCACCCGTGGTGAAACGCAGGCGCTGGTTACCGCAACGCTGGGTACTGCTCGTGACGCGCAGGTTCTTGATGAACTGATGGGCGAACGTACCGATACCTTCCTGTTCCACTACAACTTCCCTCCGTACTCCGTAGGCGAAACCGGCATGGTCGGTTCTCCGAAGCGTCGTGAAATTGGTCACGGTCGTCTGGCGAAGCGCGGCGTGCTGGCAGTCATGCCGGATATGGACAAATTCCCGTACACCGTACGTGTTGTGTCTGAAATCACTGAATCCAACGGTTCCTCTTCTATGGCTTCCGTGTGCGGCGCGTCTCTGGCGCTGATGGACGCAGGTGTGCCGATCAAAGCTGCCGTTGCGGGTATCGCAATGGGTCTGGTGAAAGAAGGCGACAACTACGTTGTACTGTCTGACATTTTAGGCGACGAAGATCACCTGGGCGATATGGACTTCAAAGTTGCAGGTTCCCGCGACGGTATCTCTGCACTGCAGATGGATATCAAAATTGAAGGTATCACCAAAGAGATCATGCAGGTTGCGCTGAACCAGGCTAAAGGTGCGCGTCTGCATATCCTGGGCGTAATGGAACAGGCGATCAACGCGCCGCGTGGCGATATCTCTGAGTTCGCACCGCGTATCCATACCATCAAGATCAACCCGGACAAGATCAAAGATGTTATCGGTAAAGGCGGCTCTGTTATCCGTGCCCTGACCGAAGAAACCGGCACCACCATCGAAATCGAAGATGACGGTACTGTGAAGATCGCAGCGACCGACGGCGAGAAAGCGAAACATGCTATTCGTCGTATCGAAGAGATCACTGCAGAAATCGAAGTGGGCCGCGTCTACACTGGTAAAGTGACCCGTATCGTTGACTTTGGCGCATTTGTTGCCATCGGCGGCGGTAAAGAAGGTCTGGTCCACATCTCTCAAATCGCTGACAAACGCGTTGAGAAAGTGACCGATTACCTGCAGATGGGTCAGGAAGTACCGGTGAAAGTTCTGGAAGTTGATCGCCAGGGCCGTATCCGTCTGAGCATTAAAGAAGCGACTGAGCAGTCTCAACCTGCTGCAGCACCGGAAGCTCCGGCTGCTGAACAGGGCGAGTAAGGTTGCCATTTGCCCTCCGCTGCGGCGGGGGGCTTTTAACCGGGCAGGACGCCTTGTTAGCAACCGGGAACAGGACGTTCATTCAACCGTGGTCTTCGGGAGTGGGAAATGAAGCCTTTTTTGCGCTGGTGTTTCGTTGCGACAGCACTTACGCTTGCAGGATGCAGTAATACTTCCTGGCGTAAAAGTGAAGTCCTCGCGGTACCATTGCAACCGACTTTACAGCAGGAAGTGATTCTGGCACGTATGGAACAAATCCTTGCCAGTCGGGCTTTAACCGATGACGAACGCGCACAGCTTTTATATGAGCGCGGAGTGTTGTATGATAGTCTCGGTCTGAGGGCATTAGCGCGTAACGATTTTTCGCAAGCGCTGGCAATCCGACCGGATATGCCTGAAGTATTCAATTACTTAGGCATATATTTAACGCAGGCAGGCAATTTTGATGCTGCCTATGAAGCGTTTGATTCTGTACTTGAGCTTGATCCAACTTACAACTACGCGCACTTGAATCGCGGGATCGCATTATATTACGGCGGTCGTGACAAGTTAGCGCAAGATGATCTGCTGGCGTTTTATCAAGACGATCCCAATGATCCTTTCCGTAGTCTGTGGCTTTATCTCGCCGAGCAGAAGCTCGATGAGAAGCAGGCTAAAGAAGTGTTGAAAC
Source organism: Escherichia sp. XD33 (assembly GCF_019375075.1). NCBI lineage: Bacteria > Pseudomonadati > Pseudomonadota > Gammaproteobacteria > Enterobacterales > Enterobacteriaceae > Escherichia > Escherichia sp. XD33. The sequence goes on along the minus strand of NZ_JAENDM010000017.1, from coordinate 41,481 downwards.
AGCACTTCGAAAAATCGGATAAGGAACAGTGGGGATGGAACATTGTCGAGTTCTACCTGGGCAACATTAGCGAACAAACGTTAATGGAAAGGCTCAAGGCGGACGCAACGGATAACACCTCGCTCGCTGAGCATCTCAGTGAAACCAACTTCTATTTAGGTAAGTACTACCTAAGTCTGGGGGATTTGGACAGCGCCACGGCACTGTTCAAACTGGCGGTTGCCAACAACGTTCATAACTTTGTTGAGCACCGATACGCATTGTTGGAATTATCGCTCCTGGGCCAGGACCAAGATGACCTGGCAGAATCGGACCAGCAATAGCTGACGTACACATCAGCCCGTAATCTTTTTTGATTGCCATCACCTTAACGGGTGAGGGCGTTGTTGTTCGTTAATACACCTACTTTGAGCCGGTTCACACTTTTCAATGAAAATTGCTGATCAATTTCATGATGAGTTATGTAGACTGGCCGCCATTAATTTTGAGGCACACGTACTACATGGCTGAATTCGAAACCACTTTTGCAGATCTGGGCCTGAAGGCTCCTATCCTTGAAGCCCTTAACGATCTGGGTTACGAAAAACCATCTCCAATTCAGGCAGAGTGTATTCCACATCTGCTGAATGGCCGCGACGTTCTGGGTATGGCCCAGACGGGGAGCGGAAAAACTGCAGCATTCTCTTTACCTCTGTTGCAGAATCTTGATCCTGAGCTGAAAGCACCACAGATTCTGGTGCTGGCACCGACCCGCGAACTGGCGGTACAGGTTGCTGAAGCAATGACGGATTTCTCTAAACACATGCGCGGCGTAAATGTGGTTGCTCTGTACGGCGGCCAGCGTTATGACGTGCAATTACGCGCCCTGCGTCAGGGGCCGCAGATCGTTGTCGGTACTCCGGGCCGTCTGCTGGACCACCTGAAACGTGGCACTCTGGACCTCTCTAAACTGAGCGGTCTGGTTCTGGATGAAGCTGACGAAATGCTGCGCATGGGCTTCATCGAAGACGTTGAAACCATTATGGCGCAGATCCCGGAAGGTCATCAGACCGCTCTGTTCTCTGCAACCATGCCGGAAGCGATTCGTCGCATTACCCGCCGCTTTATGAAAGAGCCGCAGGAAGTGCGCATTCAGTCCAGCGTGACTACCCGTCCTGACATCAGCCAGAGCTACTGGACTGTCTGGGGTATGCGCAAAAACGAAGCACTGGTACGTTTCCTGGAAGCGGAAGATTTTGATGCGGCGATTATCTTCGTTCGTACCAAAAACGCGACTCTGGAAGTGGCTGAAGCTCTTGAGCGTAACGGCTACAACAGCGCCGCGCTGAACGGTGACATGAACCAGGCGCTGCGTGAACAGACACTGGAACGCCTGAAAGATGGTCGTCTGGACATCCTGATTGCGACCGACGTTGCAGCCCGTGGCCTGGACGTTGAGCGTATCAGCCTGGTAGTTAACTACGATATCCCGATGGATTCTGAGTCTTACGTTCACCGTATCGGTCGTACCGGTCGTGCGGGTCGTGCTGGCCGCGCGCTGCTGTTCGTTGAGAACCGCGAGCGTCGTCTGCTGCGCAACATTGAACGTACTATGAAGCTGACTATTCCGGAAGTAGAACTGCCGAACGCAGAACTGCTAGGCAAACGCCGTCTGGAAAAATTCGCCGCTAAAGTACAGCAGCAGCTGGAAAGCAGCGATCTGGATCAATACCGCGCACTGCTGAGCAAAATTCAGCCGACTGCTGAAGGTGAAGAGCTGGATCTCGAAACTCTGGCTGCGGCACTGCTGAAAATGGCACAGGGTGAACGTACTCTGATCGTACCGCCAGATGCGCCGATGCGTCCGAAACGTGAATTCCGTGACCGTGATGACCGTGGTCCGCGCGATCGTAACGACCGTGGCCCGCGTGGTGACCGTGAAGATCGTCCGCGTCGTGAACGTCGTGATGTTGGCGATATGCAGCTGTACCGCATTGAAGTGGGCCGCGATGATGGTGTTGAAGTTCGTCATATCGTTGGTGCGATTGCTAACGAAGGCGACATCAGCAGCCGTTACATTGGTAACATCAAGCTGTTTGCTTCTCACTCCACCATCGAACTGCCGAAAGGTATGCCGGGTGAAGTGCTGCAACACTTTACGCGCACTCGCATTCTCAACAAGCCGATGAACATGCAGTTACTGGGCGATGCACAGCCGCATACTGGCGGTGAGCGTCGTGGCGGTGGTCGTGGTTTCGGTGGCGAACGTCGTGAAGGCGGTCGTAACTTCAGCGGTGAACGCCGTGAAGGTGGCCGTGGTGATGGTCGTCGTTTTAGCGGCGAACGTCGTGAAGGCCGCGCTCCGCGTCGTGATGATTCTACCGGTCGTCGTCGTTTCGGTGGTGATGCGTAATCATCGCTGAACAGCGAACACAATCTGTAAAATAATATATACAGCCCCGATTTTTACCATCGGGGCTTTTTTTCTGTCTTTTGTACTCGTGTACTGGTACAGTGCAATGCATAACAACGCAGTCGCACTATTTTTCACTGGAGAGAAGCCCTCATGGCAACACTAACCACCACCCAAACGTCACCGTCGCTGCTTGGCGGCGTGGTGATTATCGGCGGCACCATTATTGGCGCAGGGATGTTTTCTCTGCCAGTGGTCATGTCCGGGGCGTGGTTTTTCTGGTCAATGGCGGCGCTGATCTTTACCTGGTTCTGTATGCTGCATTCCGGCTTGATGATTCTGGAAGCTAACCTGAATTACAGAATCGGTTCGAGTTTTGACACCATCACCAAAGATTTGCTGGGCAAAGGCTGGAACGTGGTCAACGGCATTTCCATTGCCTTTGTGCTCTATATCCTGACCTATGCCTATATTTCTGCCAGTGGTTCGATTCTGCATCACACCTTCGCAGAGATGTCACTAAACGTCCCGGCACGGGCGGCGGGTTTTGGTTTTGCATTGCTGGTAGCGTTTGTGGTGTGGTTGAGCACTAAAGCCGTCAGTCGCATGACAGCGATTGTGCTGGGGGCGAAAGTCATTACCTTCTTCCTCACCTTTGGTAGCCTGCTGGGGCATGTGCAGCCTGCGACATTGTTCAACGTCGCCGAAAGCAATGCGTCTTATGCACCGTATCTGTTGATGACCCTGCCGTTCTGTCTGGCATCGTTTGGTTATCACGGTAACGTGCCAAGCCTGATGAAGTATTACGGCAAAGATCCGAAAACCATCGTGAAATGTCTGGTGTACGGTACGCTGATGGCGCTGGCGCTGTATACCATCTGGTTGCTGGCGACGATGGGTAACATCCCGCGTCCGGAGTTTATCGGTATTGCAGAGAAGGGCGGTAATATTGATGTGCTGGTACAGGCGTTAAGCGGCGTACTGAACAGCCGTAGTCTGGATCTGCTGCTGGTCGTGTTCTCAAACTTTGCGGTAGCGAGTTCGTTCCTCGGCGTAACGCTGGGTTTGTTTGACTATCTGGCAGATCTGTTTGGTTTCGACGACTCGGCTGTGGGCCGCTTGAAAACGGCATTGCTGACCTTTGCCCCGCCAGTTGTGGGGGGGCTGTTGTTCCCGAACGGATTCCTGTACGCCATTGGTTATGCTGGTTTAGCGGCTACCATCTGGGCGGCAATTGTTCCGGCGCTGTTAGCCCGTGCATCGCGTAAACGCTTTGGCAGCCCGAAATTCCGCGTCTGGGGTGGCAAGCCGATGATTGCGCTGATTCTGGTGTTTGGCGTCGGCAACGCACTGGTGCATATTTTATCGAGCTTTAATTTACTGCCGGTGTATCAGTAATCAGCGGTGCCTTATCCGACATTTCTGCTGCCTACACAATGCCTGATGCGCTTCGCTTATCAGGTCTATGTAGGACAGCGTTGCCAGCTCGGATAAGGCTTCCCGCGTTAAGACACACTATCCCAACAACTCTTCCTTAACATCCATCGCCAGCTCAAACGAATGCAGCCGCGCCTGGTGGTCGAAAATCTGCCCGTTGACCATAATCTCATCGGCGTCGGTTTCGCGCAGGATCGACTGCAAGCCATGACGCACTTTCGCTTTATCACCTACCAACGACATACTCAGCGCCTGCTGCACGCCATACTGCTCAGACGGTGACCAGAACTGATCCATATTTTGAATCGGCGGCGGCAGTTGCCCGGTTTCGCCACGGCGCAGCTTCACAAAGGCTTGCTGCATTGAGGTAAACAGAAATTCAGCGTCGCGGTTGCTGTCGGCGGCGATAATATTGATGCACACCATCGCGTATGGTTTTTCCAGCCGTGCTGACGGTTTGAAGTTGCTGCGATAAAGATGCAGCGCCTGGAACAGCATATCCGGCGCGAAGTGTGAGGCAAACGCAAACGGCAGACCAAGCTGCGCCGCCAGTTGCGCGCTGTAAAGGCTGGAGCCTAACAACCACACGGGGATTTTCTCGCCATAGCCTGGTACCGGGCGCACATGCGGATTGGGATCGCGGGCGTCAAACCAGTCCACCAGCTCCGCCACATCGCGGGGGAAATTATCAATATCGCCGCTCATATGACGACGTAGCGCCATCATTGTCCGTTGGTCACTACCCGGAGCACGACCCAGCCCCAAATCGATTCGCCCCGGATAGAGTGTATTAAGCGTGCCGAACTGTTCTGCAATAACCAACGGTGAGTGGTTAGGCAACATCACGCCGCCAGACCCCAGATGCAGCGTGGTGGTATTCGCCGCCAGATAGCCGATCAATACCGACGTGGCAGCACTGGCAATGCCAGTCATATTGTGGTGTTCTGCCAGCCAGTAGCGATGATAGCCGCGCTTTTCAGCCAGACGGGCGAGATCGAGAGAGTGGGAGAATGCTTCTCGCGCTGAAGAACCTTCGGGAATGGGGGCCAGATCGAGTAGCGAAAACGCAATGGTTTTATCAGTCATAACAGCTCACTTTGTTACCGATTAATCTTTAATACTGCATTAAAGAGTAGTTAAAGTTGTTAACAAAGTGAGCTATTTACTTAGGCTTGCAGCTCCAGTCCTGCCAGCCGCCGCCAGTAGCCGTTACAGTCGCTGTTCGCCGTCAACGGCAGTGGTGCAGCGCCATTTTCATTAGCGCGGAAGGCGTCGAGCATCGCGAAAGTGTCAGTACCCTGCGGTGACAGGCGGACCACATCAACCAGGCCCTGCATGGATGCCAGCTCGTTACCGAGGTTGTAAACGTAGCCGCTCATGGTCTGAATGCCATTGAGTACAAACACTTGTTGGTTTTCCTGCGACAGCACGTTGCGCCCGTTCGGATACTTAATGCAGCAGGTTTCACACTCATCTTTCGGGCGGTCTTCCGAACGCGCGGTAAAGCAGCGGGCGGAGTAGGCCAGCGGCAGATGACCGTAGCTCAGGACTTCCACTTCAAACTGGTTACGAATGCCCAGCTCATCGCACTGATTAAGCAGATTCACCAGCCAGTCGCGGGAAAGCTCCACTGGCATACACCAGCGCATCATGCCCTGTTTGAGCAATATTTTCAGTGTCACCGCGTTGTAGCAGTTCAGCGCGTGCCCGGCGACGAACGGCAGTTTGCGTTCAGCGCACATATTCACCACGCCGAGATCGCTGGCTTCAATCAGAAACTCACCGTTCTCAACATAGCGTTTCAGTTCGCCCAGTTCAGATGATGCCTGCACCAGCGCCAGCGTGGAGAGCACAATCTGCTTACCACTCCCGGCGAGCGATTTTGCCATCTCCAGCCAGTCGCCAACTTTGGTTGCCCGACGCTTGCTGCATACCGCTTCACCAAGATAAATCACGTCGGCGCTGCTGGTGGCGGCCTGCTGATAAAATTCTTCCAGCGTCTCTTTTGGCCAGTACCACAGCACTGGCCCTAAGGAATATTTCATTGCTTTTCTCACTGCCATTTACGGTGATATGCGCCAAGAGTGGTTTGCGTGCCTTCGGACATCGACCCGAGCGTCTCCATCCACGCGCTTTGCGGTACAAAGTTTTGCGGATCGGCCTTACAACGGTCGATAGCCTGACGCCAGACTTTCGCCACCTGGCTGACATACGCCGGGCTACGCTGGCGGCCTTCAATTTTCACCGAAGCAATATTCGCCGCCATTAACTCCGGCAGCAGTTCCAGGGTATTGAGACTGGTTGGTTCTTCCAGCGCGTGATAGCGCTCGCCGTCCACCAGATAACGCCCTTTACATAGCGTCGGATAACCTGCGTTTTCGCCGTCCTGATAACGGTCGATCAGCACTTCGTTCAGGCGGGATTCCAGCCCCTGCGGCGTTTGTTGCCAGCGCACGAAACGGGCCGGAGAACACGCGCCTATGGTGTTGGGCGACTCACCCGTCAGATACGACGACAGATAGCAACGACCTTCCGACATAATGCACAGGCTGCCGAAAGCAAAGACTTCCAGTGGTACAGGTGTGACCCGTGCCAGTTGTTTCACCTGATGAATCGACAACACGCGCGGCAGCACCACGCGAGCAACGTCAAAATGGCGATGATAAAAGTTAATCGCCTCTTCATTGGTCGCCGAAGCCTGCACCGATACGTGGCGCTCAATATGCGGATAACGCTCGGCGGCGTACTCCAGCATGGCGAGGTCGGCGAGGATCAGCGCGTCGGCACCCAGCTGCGCCGCCATATCCACGGCGCGCTGCCAACGGGCGTAACCGTCCGGATGCGCAAAAGTGTTAATCGCGATGTGAAGTTTGCGGCGATGTTGATGGACAAAACTCACCGCTTCCTGCAATTTTTTCTCGGTAAAGTTAAGGCCGGCGAAGTGACGGGCATTGGTATCATCTTTTAGCCCGATATAAACAGCATCTGCGCCGTTTTCGATGGCCGCCTTAAGCGCCGGGAGATTTCCGGCAGGGCAGAGCAGCTCCATAATTTTTCCTGAAGGTTGCGCTATCAAAACGCAAAAATGTTAACGAACTGGGATTTTAGTTAACCTTGCTGCGACAATTTTTGATTTAAGGCAGTTAAAGTTGTATTGGTGGTAGCAGCAATTTCATATGGAATTGTTGATTTATACCGCTATGTTATTTTTCTGATATGGCAAAATAGGATGATTGTTGAAACAGGGAGTAAAACTCGTGTTGGATAAACTGCGTTCCCGTATTGTGCATTTGGGGCCATCTCTGTTGAGTGTACCGGTAAAACTGACGCCATTTGCGCTAAAACGCCAGGTTCTTGAGCAGGTCTTAAGCTGGCAATTCCGCCAGGCGCTGGATGATGGCGAGCTGGAGTTTCTTGAAGGCCGCTGGTTAAGTATTCATGTGCGTGATATTGACCTGCAATGGTTTACCTCGGTGGTGAATGGCAAACTGGTCGTTAGCCAGAACGCGCAAGCTGATGTGAGTTTTAGTGCCGACGCCAGCGATCTGCTGATGATTGCGGCGCGTAAACAAGATCCGGATACGCTCTTCTTCCAGCGTCGGCTGGTGATTGAAGGCGATACGGAGCTGGGGCTGTATGTGAAAAACCTGATGGACGCCATTGAACTGGAGCAAATGCCGAAAGCCTTACGCATGATGCTGCTGCAACTGGCGGATTTTGTTGAGGCGGGAATGAAAACCGCGCCTGAAACCAAACAGACATCGGTAGGTGAACCATGCTAATTCGAGTAGAAATTCCCATTGATGCGCCGGGTATTGATGCCCTGCTGCGTCGCTCATTCGAAAGTGATGCGGAAGCGAAGCTGGTTCACGATCTGCGTGAAGATGGCTTTCTGACGCTGGGGCTGGTGGCGACAGATGACGAAGGTCAGGTCATTGGCTATGTGGCATTTAGTCCGGTTGATGTGCAGGGCGAAGACCTGCAATGGGTCGGCATGGCACCGTTGGCGGTTGATGAAAAATACCGTGGACAGGGGCTGGCACGCCAACTGGTCTATGAAGGACTCGATTCGCTTAATGAGTTCGGCTATGCCGCAGTGGTGACGCTGGGCGATCCGGCGCTGTACAGTCGTTTCGGCTTTGAACTGGCGGCGCATCACGATCTGCGTTGCCGCTGGCCGGGCACTGAAAGCGCCTTCCAGGTACATCGTTTAGCGGATGACGCGCTGAATGGCGTTACCGGCCTGGTTGAGTATCACGAGCATTTCAATCGCTTTTAATCTCCGGGGTTTGCAGACTGCTTAACAGCTCTGCAAACCCTGCGCCTTCCGCTACCAGACGCTCTTTTTGCCGTTTGGTCAGTTGCTTAACGCGATATTCCGCCCGTAACGCCAGCGAACGATCGCCCACTGGCGCGGAAAACACCAGCGTTAGTTCTCCTTTCCCGCGCAGTGCTTTCGCCCCTTTGCCGCTTTGGTGCTGCTGATAGCGGCGTTCGACATCCGTGGTGATCCCGGTATAAAGCTTATTGTCGGCGGTACGGATCAAGTAAAGAAACCAGGGTGTCATCGTCTGCGTCGCATGTTAAGGTCAGGCCCACAGTATAAAAGAGAACAGCAATGGAAACACTCATCGCCATCAGCCGTTGGCTGGCAAAACAACATGTTGTCACTTGGTGTGTGCAGCAGGAAGGGGAACTCTGGTGCGCTAATGCCTTTTATCTTTTTGATGCGCAGAAAGTCGCCTTCTACATTTTGACGGAAGAAAAAACGCGCCACGCGCAGATGAGTGGGCCGCAGGCTGCGGTTGCCGGAACGGTAAACGGTCAGCCGAAAACGGTAGCGTTAATTCGCGGTGTGCAGTTTAAAGGTGAGATCCGCAGGCTGGAAGGTGAGGAAAGCGACCTCGCGCGCAAGGCGTACAATCGTCGCTTTCCGGTTGCCAGAATGCTGTCGGCCCCGGTGTGGGAAATCCGGCTCGATGAAATCAAATTCACCGACAACACGCTGGGCTTTGGTAAAAAAATGATTTGGCTACGCGACTCAGGCACCGAGCAGGCGTAACGCCTCGCGGTTAAACGCTGGCAGATCGTCCGGTGTCCGGCTGGTAACCAGCTGATCTTTATCAACCACGACTTCCTGATCGTAAAATTCCGCGCCCGCATTTTTAACATCAATAATGATCGGTTTAACTGCGGTCAGTTTGCGCCCCCGAATCACATCGGCGCTGATCAGCAACTGCGGGCCGTGACAGATGGCAAACACCGGTTTGCCACTATTCACAAAATCACGGGTAAAGGTGACAAAACGGTTGTCCCCACGCAGATAATCCGGTGAATGGCCGCCCGGTAGCAGCAGGGCATCAAACTCCGCAGGCGTCACTTCATCGATGGATTTATCGATGGTCACGCTGGCTTCTCCTTTTTTGCCTTTCACCGTTTTACCCGCTTGTTTTTCAATGGTAATCACTTCGTGTCCGGCTTTACGGAACTCGTCTGCGGGTGAAGTAAATTCTGAATCCTCAAATTCATCAGTGATTAAAACGGCAATTTTCTTACTCATGCTTCCTCCGCGTTGTTGCATTGGATGAGGCGAATTTCCCACAATCGGGGATAATTACCTCATGGTCTATTAAGCCTGGTGCATGAGCCGTGGAGCGCAAGGCAGACAATTCTGTAAAGGAGCGAAGATGAGTCAGGTACTGATTACAGGCGCAACGGGGCTGGTGGGCGGTCACCTGCTGCGGATGTTGATTAACGAACCGAAAGTTAACGCCATTGCTGCGCCGACGCGACGTCCGTTGGGCGATATGCCCGGGGTGTTTAATCCCCATGATCCGCAACTGAGTGACGCGTTGGCGCAGGTCACCGATCCCATCGACATTGTGTTTTGTTGTCTCGGCACCACGCGGCGAGAAGCGGGGAGCAAAGAGGCGTTTATTCATGCCGATTACACGCTGGTAGTGGATACCGCATTAACCGGGCGGCGACTGGGCGCGCAGCATATGTTGGTAGTCAGTGCGATGGGTGCCAATGCCCACTCGCCGTTTTTCTATAACCGCGTCAAAGGGGAGATGGAAGAAGCATTAATCGCCCAGAACTGGCCGAAATTGACCATTGCTCGCCCGTCGATGTTACTGGGCGATCGTAGCAAACAGCGGATGAACGAAACGCTTTTTGCGCCGCTGTTCCGTTTGTTACCAGGTAACTGGAAATCCATTGATGCGAGAGACGTGGCGCGGGTCATGCTGGCAGAGTCGATGCGGCCTGAGCATGAAGGCGTGACGATTTTAAGCTCTTCAGAATTACGCAAAAGAGCTGAATAATTATTCCCAAGAATTGATAGTGAGCGTAATATTCACGCGCTCAATTATCATAACTTATTCCTGGGGAATGCTATGACTGGTCAGTCTTCATCTCAGGCGGCAACGCCCATTCAGTGGTGGAAACCCGCGCTTTTCTTTCTCGTTGTCATTGCCGGTCTCTGGTATGTGAAATGGGAACCTTACTACGGCAAAGCGTTTACTGCTGCCGAAACCCACAGTATCGGTAAATCTATCCTTGCGCAGGCGGATGCTAACCCATGGCAGGCGGCGTTGGATTACGCGATGATCTATTTCCTCGCGGTATGGAAAGCGGCGGTGCTGGGGGTGATCCTCGGTTCGTTGATTCAGGTGCTGATCCCGCGTGACTGGTTGTTGCGTACGCTTGGGCAATCGCGCTTTCGCGGCACGCTGCTGGGAACGCTGTTTTCGTTGCCGGGCATGATGTGTACCTGCTGTGCGGCTCCGGTCGCGGCGGGAATGCGTCGCCAACAGGTGTCGATGGGCGGTGCGCTGGCATTCTGGATGGGCAATCCGGTGTTAAACCCGGCGACGCTGGTGTTTATGGGCTTTGTCCTCGGCTGGGGTTTTGCGGCGATTCGTCTGGTGGCCGGGCTGGTGATGGTGTTGCTGATTGCGACGCTGGTGCAAAAATGGGTGCGTGAAACACCGCAAACGCAGGCACCGGTCGAAATTGACATACCGGAAGCACAGGGCGGGTTTTTTAGCCGCTGGGGCAGGGCGCTATGGACGCTTTTCTGGAGTACGATCCCGGTTTACATCCTTGCAGTACTGGTGTTGGGTGCCGCTCGCGTCTGGTTATTCCCCCATGCCGATGGTGCTGTCGATAACAGCCTGATGTGGGTGGTGGCGATGGCGGTAGCAGGATGCTTGTTTGTCATTCCCACGGCAGCAGAAATTCCGATTGTACAAACGATGATGCTGGCAGGTATGGGAACCGCTCCGGCGCTGGCATTGTTGATGACGCTCCCGGCAGTGAGTTTGCCGTCACTGATTATGCTGCGCAAAGCGTTCCCGGCGAAAGCCTTATGGCTGACAGGGGCGATGGTGGCAGTGTCTGGTGTGATTGTCGGCGGGCTGGCGCTGTTGTTCTGATTTGAGGGAAAACATGTCGGATGCGGCGTAAACGCCTTATCTGACCTACGGTTTGTATCGTTGTAGGCCTGATAAGACGCGGCAAGCGTCGCATCAGGCATTACAAGGGGCTGCTATTTAATAAACGTAAACGCCGTAGTTACCCGCTTCACGCCGCTCACCCGGCTGGCAATATCTGCCGCCGCTTTCGCTTCACGTTCAGTCACCAGCCCCATCAGGAACACTTCACCGTTTTCGGTGGTCACTTTCACGTTGGACGATTTCACCAGGTCGCTGGTTAAGAGCTGCGAACGCACTTTGGTGGTGATCCACGTATCGTTAGATGCTTCGCCCAGACCAATCGGCTGGCCCTGACGAATCTCGTTATACACTTCGTTGGCACCGTCTACGCCCATAGCAATCTGTTTGGCGCGAGCCGAAAGTTCAGCATTTGGTGACTGCCCAACCAGCAGCACTTTGCCCTGATAGGCCGTTACATTAATGCGCGCTTCTTTCTTAATCTGTTCGTCTTTCGACAATGCGCTGTTCACGCGCACTTCCAGGGTACCATCGTCCACCTGGGTGCCGACACTGCGTGGGTCAGTTGCGGCTTTGGTACCCACAGCAGCGGTACCCACTACGGCAGCGGCAACACAACCTTGCAACAGCAGCGCGGAAATAAGGACTGCGATTGGCGATAATGCCTTCATGTATTCTCCTTAATCATCCTGGTGAGGGAAAAGCGTGTTATCGATCAGATCGCACAGGCAATTTACCGTCAGCATATGCATTTCCTGAATGCGAGCACTACGATGCGAAGGAATGCGGATCTCCACATCCTGTGGCCCTAACAAACCTGCAAGTTCGCCGCCGTCATAGCCGGTCAATGCCACAATGGTCATATCACGCGTAACGGCGGCTTCAACTGCTTTAACAATATCGCGGCTGTTGCCACGGGTGGAAATGGCTAACAATACATCTCCCGCATGACCCAGCGCCCGCACCTGTTTTGCATACACTTCATCATGTAAGCGATCGTTGGCAATCGCCGTTAAGACAACATTATCAGTATTTAGTGCAATGGCAGGTAAGCTGGGCCGCTCCGTTTCGAAACGGTTGATCATGCTGGCAGCAAAATGCTGTGCATTGGCAGCGGAAGTTCCATTACCACAACAGAGGATTTTGTTGCCATTGAGCAGAGACTGAACCAGCGTCATGGCTGCACGGGAGATGGCATCCGGAAGCGCCTCTGCCGCCGCAATTTGAGTTTGAATGCTTTCAGTGAAGCAAGCTTTAATTCTTTCTTGCACGCTAATCCTTAAACCTTAATTATGAGTGGTCATTAAAGGCATCCTTAATCCACTCAACCTCATTCCCGGTGAAGGCTACCACATCGAACCGGCAATCCACAGTATCAAAACTCCCATTATGACGCGCGAGCCACAAGCGGGCAGTCTGTAATAATTTGTGTTGTTTGCTGCGGGTCACACTGGCTGCCGCGCCGCCATAAAGCGCAGAGCGGCGATAGCGTACCTCGACAAAAATGGTGGTCCGGCCTTCACGCATTATCAGATCGATCTCGCCGCCACGCTCGTTCACGTTAGCGGCGATAAACCGCAGTCCTTTGCCTTCCAGCCAGCGACGCGCTTGTGCTTCCCACGCATCGCCGGTCTGTTTGGTGGTTAACTGACGGGGACTACCTGACCTTGTTGGTACTGTAGCCATGATAAGTTCCTGTTAATCACGCAATCCGGGTTAGCCGTCAGGCTTCCGGTATTACCGTTGATTTCAAAACCCTGAACCTGGCGCATTTGTGAGAAATGATTTGCCAGCGACCAGGCATCGACGCCCATCGCATACATGCGAGCCAGTGAATAATCGTTATTCACCGCGCTGAGTGCCTGCTGCATTAACGGTAGATTACCGCCTGCCAGCATCGGGATTTCGCTGTACTGCAAGCCTTCCATCTCCAGTCGGAAATCCGGGCCAGCGGTCCCTTGCGCACTGCGGGAGCTGGCGTACAGCGTTGCACCGCTCTGGCTACCGTTACGCATGGCGATCATCGGTTTGATAAAAGCGATTTCACCCGGCGTTGCCACAATGTACACCGCATCGACACGACCGCCATTATTGGTGAACTGGTCATCGGTTGGCGTGGTTTGCAGCGTTGGATTGTTGGTCGTCATGCCGGAGTCGGTTGTCGCTCTGAGAGTAATCGGGCTACCCGTTAAAGCAATACCAGAACCGCCGTTAACACCCGCGCGTAATTCGCTGGTGGAACCAAATTTTTGTTGCAGAACGGTGCCGCCGCCCAGTTTCTGCCACTCTTGCGCAAACGCATTGGCTACGCGATCGCCCAATGAACTGCGTGGGATCAGCACCAGCGGCGCTTGTTTACCCTGGTCACGAATATGACGCGCTGCATCGCGCGCTTCGTCTTCCGGTGAAAGCGCGAAGTAACAAATATTGACGCGATTTTCGATATTCTCCGGCTGGTTCAGTGCCAGTACGTTCAGCGGAGTGTTGCTCTTCAGCAACTCTTCAACGTTATTTTTCAGCAACGGACCGACCACAATACTCGCGCCATCCTGCTGAACCTGGCTTAAGATCTGGCTAAGTGGTTGTGATGAGGTATCGTAGATTTTCAGCTCTGCGGATGGATTTGCGGGTGCGCTTACCGCTGCGGTGCTTGTCGCCGGGGCGCTTACAGGCACCGGCTGGGCTGCAGGCTGTTCACCGGTCAGATCGCTAACCGAGGCTTGTGCCGGGCTGGCAACGCCATCCACGGTTTGCGGCTGAGGTTGTTCAGCTACGTCTGCGGCAGGTGCGGCAGCTACCTGAGCTGCCACTGGCTGAGTGCCGATATTTTTCGCCGCTTCAAAGCCTTGCTGAATAGTGCGACCAAATACCGCTGCCTGGCCATTCAGTGGCAACAGCAGGGCGATTTTGTTGGTCGAGGCTGGTTTAAACGCTTTTACGTTAACCAACTGCGTTGGCAGCATTTTCGCGCCCGGATTGTTCGGATAACGTTTCTGCCAGTCGGCGATCCCGGCTTTCATCATGTCGGGATCGTTACGGTTATCAAACCAGACGCGCTGCAGATCCAGCCAGCCTTGCAGAATATTTTCGTCGGCGTTGATCACCAGCGTATTCGCCTGTTCCTGAGTCATGGAGGAGAGCGCCTGCCAGGTGGCATCAATATTCTGCTGTTTTTCTTTCGCGCCAAGCAGCGGTTCCTGAGCAATTAACGCGCGCAGTAAATCAATGGAAGGACGCCCCTGGCTGGCATCGATTTTTGCCTGCCAGTAACGCGCTTGCTGGTTTTGTTCTAAATCGGCAGGTGTGATTTTCGCCAGCAAGTTTTGCGCGCCAGCAAAATCTTTCTGCGCCAGTTTAATCTCTACCGCCAGCAGTGTTTTCTCGCGACGCTGAGCATCGTTCAGTTCTTGCGGTAGTTGGTTAAACAACTCAACCGCCTGCCCGGTTTTACCTTCTTTCACCAGTGCACGAATGGCGAGTAATTGCCAGTTGATCCTGGTATCATCAGAGCTTTGCTGCATCTGCTGAAGATAAAAGGCAGAATCAGCCTGCGCCGTGCCCTGCATATAAGCAGTGGACTGATCGGGAGTATGGGTGCCACAACCGGCGAAAATCAGGGCTGCCAGAACAACAGGCAGACAACGCGCGGCTTTCAAACGAGAAAATGTTGAGGGTACCATAATGTATCCAGTGATATTTTTTTTACGCAATGCTCAATATTAAATCGGCAATACGGACGACACAATGAAACAACACCAATCGGCGGATAATTCTCAGGGCCAGCTTTACATTGTACCGACGCCAATCGGCAATCTGGCGGATATCACCCAGCGTGCGTTAGAGGTATTACAGGCCGTTGATCTGATTGCCGCCGAGGATACTCGTCACACCGGTTTATTGCTGCAACATTTTGGGATTAATGCCCGGTTGTTTGCGCTGCACGACCATAACGAACAACAAAAAGCTGAAACGCTGCTGGCGAAGCTGCAAGAGGGGCAAAATATTGCGCTGGTTTCCGATGCCGGAACGCCGCTAATTAACGATCCTGGCTACCATCTGGTGCGTACCTGCCGTGAAGCGGGGATCCGCGTGGTGCCGCTACCCGGGCCGTGTGCTGCTATCACTGCGTTAAGCGCAGCGGGTTTACCCTCTGACCGTTTCTGTTACGAAGGCTTTTTACCTGCCAAATCAAAAGGCCGCCGTGATGCGCTAAAAGCCATTGAAGCGGAGCCGCGCACGCTGATTTTTTATGAATCTACCCACCGTCTGTTAGATAGCCTGGAAGATATCGTTGCGGTATTAGGCGAATCCCGCTACGTGGTTCTGGCGCGTGAGCTGACCAAAACCTGGGAAACCATTCACGGCGCGCCCGTTGGCGAGCTGCTGGCGTGGGTAAAGGAAGATGAAAACCGTCGCAAAGGCGAAATGGTGCTGATTGTCGAAGGTCATAAAGCACAGGAAGAAGACTTACCCGCCGATGCCCTGCGCACGCTGGCGCTGCTACAGGCAGAACTGCCGCTGAAAAAAGCGGCGGCGCTGGCCGCAGAAATTCACGGCGTGAAGAAAAATGCGCTGTATAAGTATGCGCTGGAGCAGCAGGGGTAACAGTGCCGAAGCGTTGCGTTAATCAAAACGCAACGTCTTCTTTTACCGCACGATGACGGTAATGGTGGCTGTGCCCTGAAATTTTCCTGTTTCCAGCTCACCACCGACCAGATTAACTGGCCAGGCGCGCATATTGACGGTGCCATGCCCGGAAGGATCAACGGGAAGGATACCGTTCTGAAAAGGAATATTTGCAACTCCGCCGCCGAGATTTTCAATACGAATACCGACATCGGGCACATTGTCTGAACTTCTTCGCCTGGCGACCAGGTTGTACTGGTCTACTACCCCAGTTGTACCGTCGATGCGCATTTGCAACGAGTTTTTAATCTTTGAAGTATCACCACAGTCATAAGTGATATCAAAGTCTACTGGAGTAAAACCGTCTGGCATGGCATTGCGGGTGGTAAACTTCTGACCATTGATGAATCCAAAATTAACCTTAATAACATCGCCCTGATTAATTTTGCACGACTGTGGGGCGGTGAGATTTCCCTGAATCGATAACTTGACTAAATCATGGAAGTCACCTGTAGACGGGCTTCCCATTCCATCGACCCACGCGCCTTTAATGACGGCAATATCCGTTTTCGGAATGGTCATCGAGCCGAGAAATGGCTTGGTGACATACAGGGTAAAGGTGGTGTTCGCACCAATATTAACGGGTCCATAACGAGACGTATCACCCTGGCAAACACCCGTTTGGGTTGCAGCAGAATATACCGTGTTGTTTTTTATCTGTGTGAATCGGGTGTTAACAGAGACAACCTGGTCGGTTGTGAGTCCTGGAATGTCGTTTGCCTGTAATGTGGTTTTAATATCCAGGCTGTCATTGAGTTTGTAATATCCTGTCTGATGTCCAGTGGTGGTAAGTACGGGGCTGACCATATAGACAAGTTTAACTGCCTTACCCGCAGAGCAGGAACAGGCGTATTGCCAGTTAGTGCTACTTAGCGTTGCAGAGGTAAACTCCCGTCCTGTCACGTTATCTGTCTGGTTCACCGTAACATCATCAACCACACTGCTGTAATTTGTCGCACCGCTAGTGCTGTCGGCTCCACACCCTCCTGAGGAGGCATAAGCGCAGGATGTGGATATCAACAAAAGACCTGTTATAAGAGGCGCTCTTTTCATTTTTTTATCCTTAATGGCACTGCGCTGTGCCTTGTAATACAGAGGTTGTAGGTTCTGAATCCGGTGTACTGAAAGCAAACTGACATTGTTGATCTGCCTGATTTCCCCAGCGTACAGTCCAGCTTTGTGATTTACTCGATATCCCAGAGAGATATAGTATGCCGCCCTCATCGACGATACTTTGTTGCCCCGTATCATCGTTGCTGGCAAGAGCGCCAAAGGGCAACGGTTTACCGTTGCGATCGCTGACTGTAACAAGTACGCGATAACCGATATTGGCGTTGAAACGCGCCGCTACCATTGCACCTCTGTTGGGCACCACAAACTGTGTTGTTTGTTCAAGATCGACGTTATCGGGCAGCTGCGTAGTATCTACCGAGAGACGGTTTTCCTGATAAGTTGTGAGATAAGGAACCACTGCATAGCCAAAAGGATCGGTAGCAATCCCCGGATAGTTTTGTATCCTCACGCCAGATGCTCCGTTAGCATCGATAAGCGCAAAAGCGTTGCCCAGATATTGCGAGAGCGTCACGCCATGAGGATGGATAACCACGCCGCCGGTAACGCCGTAATTGTATTGGCTGCTGTCATTACCGTAGCTGTATCCGGCACTGAAGGTGCCATAAGGTGAACGGTAACTGGCGTTCAGGCTACTGTTATGGTTGTTATCGTCATCCAGACTTTGTTCCAGGCTATAGCTCAGGCGACCATCATCCAGCAGTGAGCCATCAAGACGCATTTCATGTTGGGTTGGGCGATCTTTCTGGCTGGTCATCTGATAGGAAACCCGGCTACGCGGTAACCAGCGTTCTAACGGAATACTGAGATTCAAAGAGAGTGCGCGGTCATTATTTTGATCAGTGTAGCGGCTGTATTGATAATTCAGGCTGTAACCAACTCCCCATTGCTGGCCGGAAACCCCAACAGAGATATTCCTGTTTTTATCGTTATTGCCCCAATAGTCTTGCTGCGAACCGGAGGCATACAGACTTACCCCATCAAATATTGTCTGGCTGATGTTGAATTGAATTTCACTTTTTTGGCGACTGTTATAGTCCCAATTGCGGGTATTGGCTTCATTAAAACTAAAATAGCCATCGTTGGTATAGCGATAGTAGCTGACAGCGATATTGGTGTTGGTTTCAGGGATATCTTTGATGTACTGCGTACGCCATTGATAGCCATGAAAAGAGTGCTGGTTATCGAATTGGGTGTCAGCTCTGTTGATATCCATCGACAACGCGCCCAGTGCGCCAAGTGTGCCGCCGATACCGATCCCCAGCGCATAATAATCTTCAGAACCGAGCAGGCCGCCATACAGCGTAAAAGTATTATTCAAACCATATATTGCCGTGGCTTCAGCAAATTCGGGTTCCTTGCTATCACTGTTTGCATCAGCGCGATAGCGTCCAGCGGTCGCGCTATACTTTAGATGCCCAGGTCGCTGCATCATGGGTAATGAAGAATAAGGCTGGATAAAGCGACGTTGTGTACCGTCACTTTCTTCAATCGTGACTTCTAAATCGCCGCTGTTGGAAGAGGGGTAGAGATCGTTAATTTCAAAGGCACCCGCTGACACGTTGCTTTGATAGATCACATAACCATTTTGCCTGATAGTCACGATTGCACTACTGTTTGCGATACCGCGTACCGTTGGGGCAAATCCGCGCTGGCTGTTTGGCAACATATTATCGTCGGAAGCGAGTTGCACGCCAGTAAAGGTGTAGCTGGAAAAAATACTGCCGCTGGTGGCGCTTTCTCCCAGAAGCAACTGAGACTTCAACGCCTTGATATCACGTTGTAAATAACTACTGATGGTATTCCAGCTTGATGTCTGATCGTTGCGTGTCCATGTGGAATAGTTGCGTAATCGCCAGGGGCCAAAATTAGCACCATTTTGCATATTCAGGTACTGTCGTTGGCTACGATTGCCCTGGCGGTAACGGTTATCAGAACCTGTAAACGAGTAGTTGGTAAACAGCGTTGGTATACCATCGTCCCAACGAGAAGGGGAGACGTAACCTCTTGCATCACGGTACAGTGCAATTTGGGGAATGCTCAAATTAAGTTGCTGATGATTGAAATCAAATTCAGCAGCTGTACCGGGAATGATTTGTTCAAGCGAGTTGATCACGCTATCGTCATCTTTTTCAGCCAGCGCCGGGATTTCATCCACCTTAATACCCAGCTCACGTAGTTGTTCTACCGTAAACTGTGGCTGCAGAAGTTGCTCTGCATTGGCGGTAAATGTAATTTTTTTCTGTGAAACCTTCTTTTTATTCAGCCAGATATCAACCTGATAAGTTCCTGGTAGTTGTGCATATTTTTTTGAAAAACGCGACAGATCGGTTGTTTGCATACCACTTTTTGTGGTTTCCAGCATAATGGGGTCGAAATAATACTCTTCGGCGTTAGCGGTAGTGCAAAGCATGCCGCTGCCAGTGAGCACCATCGGCAAACAACGTTTGATGATGAGCGCCAACTGTTTCGGTGTGCGTTTATGTCCCTGGTGGTGTCGTTGTGGCATTCCCTGATGACCTGTGTTTTTATATTTTTTATTGCAGTGGACGAGTTTCTGTCCCGGAACTGCCGCCATAATCATTGATCGCAGCCCATTTCACGTTCTTTCCGCCAGATGCAGGAAGTGGTAACTGTTTATGTTCTCCGGGCGCGATATATTCAATTTTGCTTGTGAGATCGGTTTTATCGACTGCCAGTCCGGCAAATACGACGTAATATTCAGTTGGGTTATATATATTGAGTGAATGGTCACTACGTTTAAATTCCAGTGATTTCCACGCATCGTTTACCCGTCCCTTCAGGTGTGCGGGGCGATAAAACATTTTGATCCGTGTTTTAAATACCAGCGTCAACTCGTTAGCATTAACATCATCTGATTTTTTCTTTGCTGGAATGGCACGAACATTAATGTAGAACAGCGACTCTTTATTTTCAGGCAGGTTATCAGCTGTTTTAATAATTCGCAGTGATGAGTCATCGCCAGCCTCAAGACGAAATAGCGGTGGGGTTATAATAAATGGGGCACGGCTTTTACCATCTATATTATCTACCCATGATTGCAGTAAATAAGGCGTTTCTGCGCCTTTGTTTGCGACAGGTAACGCAGCCTCTTTGCGGCTGGCATCATAGATCACTCGCGTTCGCTGTAAAACGATTCCTCCTGCAAGCGCCTGGCCAATACAGAAGCTACACAACAAGGTTAATATCACCGCGAATGTTCGTTTTGACATAGTTATTTTTCAACCTGATACAACGAGAAAGAGGAAGGAAAAGGGCGTTATCTGACAGGTCAGATAACGCCCTAACGTATTAACGGTAATCCAGCGTTACGTTAACGATAGCGTCTGCTTCCCCTGGGGTGATTTCTGATGGAACTACGGTTGATACGTAGTAAGCGATGAGGTCAACATTGACAATACCATTGGATTCCGCCGGGATCTGATAAACCGTGTTATCATTGCCCATAGCATTCAGTGGCATAATGTTTCCGCTTTCCGCATCGTCAATACGGATACCCACACCTGTTGCCGCTATGCCAGCAAAAGAGCCTACTTTTGCCAGATTAGGGAAGTTAGGGACGGTGCCATTATCTCGCGTTTCCAGCCATAGACGGAAAGACGCTTCAACGTTGCCGTTATCGTGCTCCCACCCAGTCATTGGGCAGTTAACTAAAGGAATAGTGAATGGAATTTTTGGGCTACGCTCGCCAATATTACGAAACTGTTCGGCATTATAGTGACCAAGAGCAACTTCAATTTTCTTATCAGAGTCATTGATTTCACAAGCGGATTTTAAAATCTCGCCATCAAAAACTATTTCACCATCGGTTGCAGCGGCATTACCTGCGAAAAGCGCAAGTAAGCCCGCAATAGCTGTTTTTGTAACTTTATTCATATATAACCTTATCCTTGTAACAAGTACATAATCATATTTAATGTGAATATATGTTCAATATCTTTAAAGATTATACAGGCAGAAATATTTCATTGAACATTAAATAGACTGAACTTTAAGATTATATTTATATGCAAATATTTGATATTTTCATTATATTGATATCAATTTTCTATGTATTCAAAAGAGTATAAATGCCTGACTTTGCTGCGCCAGGGGGCGAGTCAGAATACGAGGTGATTTATTAATAGAACAAGTTATATGTATATCTAAAATTAAATTGTTGAACATAACTCCTTTTGCTATCGGCGTTATGTTCAACCCAGTCAAATGTTATTTAATATAATGCGTGACTGTTACATAAGTTAATTTAAACATTTTGAGCAAATTTTTCATCTGGTTAGGTGTTAATTAAACAAATAAAGTTACTGTGCAGCCATAAAAATGAAGCCGGGATAGCGGTAGAGACTTTAGCCGTGAGAAAACGATCTGTCGCATCCTGCTTTCCTTCGCCAGTCACCAGTAACAAAACTTCGCGGGCATTGAGAATATCCTTCAGGCCTAAGGTGATCCCACGAGTCACGGGGCGACCCGCGGTTTTTAACATCTCATGTTGCTGTGTTCTGGCATCAAGTTGACTGATATGGCAGGCCGGTTGCAGGCTTTCTCCCGGTTCGTTCAGCCCAAGATGACCGTTTTTCCCCAATCCGAGAACGCATAAATCCAGACCGCCTTTGCGCGCAATCAGGTTCGTTACCCGTTCGCACTCTGTCTCATTTATCTCTTCGGAGCGAAAGCTGATGAGCTGGTCTTCACGTAGCCCCAGCGGCTGCACGATATGCTGTTGCAGGAAAGTTTCGCAGGTACCAGGCATCGTTAATGGCAGATCCACCCATTCGTCGAGCTTCACGAAGGTGAGCTGGCTGACATCAACCTGCTGCTGGTGGATTTTTTCTACCAGATAATGATACGTCAGTAATGGCGTGGCTCCGGTCGCCAGGCAAATCACGGCATCCGGTTTGCTACGGATCACGGCCAATAAATATTCGCTGGCACGTTCACTTAACGCCGTATAGTTTTCAACTTGCTGAAGGGTTTGCACAGGATGAAATTCCTTAAGTAAAGAGGCACCGCCAGACGCAGTGCCTCGTTCCATTTACAAAATGCCGAATGCGGAACAAACAATAGAGAGCACAAAAGTCACGCCGATTAACAGCACCGGATGCGCTTTTTTCACCCGCAGGAAGTAATACATCAGCAGGGTGTAGGCCATCGGTAAAATGTTCGGGAAGACTTTATCGAAGAAATCCTGCTGCAGCGCGACGCTGTGGGTACTGTCGATGGCAAACGATGTCACCACGTTAATATGCACATACGAAGCGATCAGCCCGCCGATTACCGTGATCCCGAGGATGGTTGCCGAACGGGCAATCATCTGCGAGTTCTCTCGCACTTTATCGATCGCCTTCACGCCGACTGAATAACCGACGTGGGTCCAGCCGACGCGCAGGAAAAAGATAAGCAGGTAAACGGCGAAAAATAGAATCGGCCCCAGCAGGTTTCCCTGGCTGGCAAATGATGAGCAAATTCCCGCCATAATCGGCAACAAAGTAAACCAGAAAATCGCATCGCCAATCCCGGCGATTGGGCCAAACAGTGCCACTTTGAGGCCTTTAATGGTGTCGCGGTTTTCTCCTTTTTCTTCCATCGAAATTAATAACCCCATCAGGAATCCGACCAGATTCGGGTGGGTATTAATAAATTCGAGGTTATCTTTCATCGCCGCGATTAAGCCCGGTTTGTCGTCCTTATAAATCTTTTTCAGGATCGGCAACATCGCCCAAGTAAAACCGCCCGCCTGCATCCTTTCGTAGTTAAAGCTCGCTTGCAGCAGCGACGAACGAAAGCCCAGACGGGTGATATCTTTTTTACTGATTTCAGATCCCATTGCTGTAGTCCTCTTCTTCATTTTTACTGGCAACGGGCTGCGGTTGCGCTTGCTGCCGGGATTTCGCATTGAAAAACTCATACACCGCAAAGCCTGCGCCCAGTACGGCAACCGGCAACAGGTTGCTGACCTGGATGTAGCAAACAAACAGGAAACCGGCGATCAGGTAAGGGATATATTGCGCTTTGAACATTACGCGCAGCAGCAAGCCAAAACCAACGGCAGGCAGAATACCGCCAGCCACTTCAAAGCCGTGGGTCAGCCAGGCGGGCATCGCTTTCACCAGCGCCTGCATCGCCCCCTGTGCCAGGTAAGTACAGAGGAAAGCAATCACCGCATACGCTGAAGCGACGATGAGCATCGTTGTCCAGTTAAGCCGGGAAAACGCTGCCGTATCCGCCTCTTTCGCGCATTTATCGGCTTTGGTCATAAATAATGAGAAAGCGGAATAGAAGAACAGAATGACGTACTGCATTAACAAACTAAACGGCAGGCCAAGACCAATTGCTGTTTTGGCATCAACGCCCGTAGACCATGCAATGACGGTGGTCATCAGACCCGCCATAATCGGGTTGGGCGGCTGAACACCACCTGCAGGGGTTAATCCGGCGAAAGCCAACTCTGTCAGACCACCGGTAATTAAGCCAGTCTGAATATCACCGAGAATAGCGCCAGTTAGGGTACAAACGATTATCGGGCGGAATAAAAATAAGGCTTCCAGCCAAAAATCAATCCCCAGAACAAAAACTAACGCCGCCAGGGATAATCCCTGAAGTAGGGTTATTTCATGCATTTTTATTACCTCAAACCAATATTAAGGCGATTTTAGATTTAGTCAGGGATTTGTTCTTTTTGATCGCCAGGGACGTCCTGAATGAAAACATTCACGCCACGTTGTTTAATAAAACGTAAGTCCGTGAGATCCTGGTCATCGACATAAACTTTACTGCTGATTTGCTTTTTCCCTTCCGAGAAATGCATATTGCCGACGTTGACATCTTTCAGGTCAATACCACCTTCTACCAATTTACGTACCGTTTGTGGCGTACGGCAAATCAGGAAGATCTTCTGATGTGGTGCAGCTTTGCCGATGACGTTAATGGTTTTTTCGATAGTAAAGAAACGAATGCCAAAGCCGTAGGTTTCCGCGGTAATACCCATTAATTTCTGTTGAATATCATCGTTAGCGACAACATCATCCACGACTACCAGCAGATTTGCACCGATGGTGGATGTCCAGGTCACGCCAACCTGACCGTGAACCAGACGGTTATCAATACGGGTTAAGAGAATATTTGGACTGGTCATTGTGTAATCCTCACCATAAAGTTGAATAATATAATTTTTTTAAATATATTATTGTTGCGATATTGTAGTGATGTATTTATTAAGGTTTAGTTATCTCCTTTTCCATTAAGGCACTCCCCGATATTAATCGGGAAGTACATTGGGATAAATCATAAAAAACTAATGATTATGCTGAAATTCGATTCGCTGAACCACAGACATTAATTTTATTTCTGACAACTTCTTTCATCGCATCCATTCCGACGCGCATATAATAACGAGGATCATTACCCTGCGGATTTTCCGCAAACCAGGCTTTAACCGCGCCAGCGAAGGCTATTTTTAATTCTGTGGCAACGTTCACTTTTGTGACGCCAAGTTCAATAGTGCGACGGACAAATTCATCCGGAACATCGCTGGCACCATGCAGCACCAGAGGAACATCCACCACTTCACGAATTTCCGCCAGCCGCTGGAAATCAATCTTCGGCGTTTTGCTGTATAAGCCGTGCGCCGTACCAATCGCTACCGCCAGGCTGTCGACGCCAGTCAGTTCGACAAAGCGTTTAGCTTCTTGTGGATCGGTCAGGAATGCACTTTCGGCGTCAACGCTCATGTCATCTTCAACACCGCCCAGGCGGCCCAGTTCTGCTTCCACGCTGCAATCTTGTGAGTGGCAGAAGTCAACAACCGATTTCACCAGCTTCACGTTCTCGGCAAACGGGAAGTGGCTGCCGTCGATCATCGCACTGCGCACACCTGCGTGGACTTTACGGCGAATATCATCCAGCGATTCGTGGTGGTCGAGATGCAGCGCCAGTGGCATGTTGTAGGTTGTGGAATAGGCGCTACACAGGGCGTAGATCTCTTCCAGCGCGATGTGTTTAAAGGTCCCCGGCGTTCCGGCGAGGATCACCGGCGATCGCATTTCACTGCACACTTCGAGGATCGCTTGGATCGTCTCGGCGTTATGAATGTTAAAAGCAGGCACCGCGTAGCCATTGGCCTGGGCGTCCTGTAACAGATATTTAGTGGAGATAATGCTCATAATGCGATCCTCTTATGCCTGCCACGGATGAATGATTACGCCTTGCACCACGCGGTTAACGGTGCCACTGGCTGATGGGGTATCCGGCGTATTGCCCATGTGCAGCGACTGCATCAGTGCAAACGTCTGGGCGTACATCAGGAAGCAAAATGCCTGCTCAACGTCGATAAAGTGACGTGACGGTGGCAGGATGATATGTGGACCGGCAGCGACGATGTCGCTGCTTTCCGCGGCGATGGCGATTACACGCATTGCCTGGTTGTCACGGCGAAGTTCAGCCAGCAGATCAAGATCATACTGACGGGTGTAAGGGTGGCTGGAGACAAATACCACCACCAGCGTTTCGTCATCGACCAGCGATTTTGGTCCATGACGGAATCCGGTTGGAGAATCATAAAAGGCCGCCAGTTTACCCGCCGTCAGTTCCAGCACTTTCAGCGCCGACTCGCGTGCTGCGCCCTGTAAGCCACCGCTACCGAGATAAACGATCCGTTTCCACGGTGCGTAACCAAACACACCTTCGCTGAAATCGCCCAGTGAGGTCAGGATCGCCTGGCAACGATCCGCCACGTCGCGGAAGGTTTGGCTGTTGATCGTCTCAGGTGCGAAAACCGCGAGGCAGCTGGCCATCATGGTGGTAATGCTGCTGGTCATCGCAAAGCCGCGATCGTGCGTTTCTGCGGGCATCAGCAGGGCAAACGCGTTATCGCTGTTGATCGCGTTTTGGTAAAGAGCGCCCGCTTCGTTGCAGGTGATCGGCAGGTGATAGCATTCCGGTACAAATTGATTTGCCAGTTCCACGGCTGCGACGCTTTCCGGGCTGTTGCCGGATCGACCGAAGGAGATCAACAGCAGCGGATGAGCTGGGTTCAGGTAGTCCATCGGATTGGTGACCAGATCGGTGGTCGGTACGGCGCTGAAGTTTTTACCGGTATGGCTGGCGAGCCACGGCGCGATGATGTCACCGATAAATGCCGACGTTCCGGCTCCGGTCAGGATGATCCGCAGATTCTCTTTGCGCAGTAACGGTTCAAGGAAGTTATTGAGCGCGGAACGTAGCGCGTCGATGTTGGTGAGTGAACGGATCCATGCGCGAGGCTGATGGCGGATCTCTTCTTCAGTCCATGTACCGGTTGCGGCGGCAGCAGGGGTGTAATTTTCTGGCATAACTCAATCCTTAGTCTGATGAACTTGACGTCGGGCGTTGTCGCTTTCACTTGCCTTTCGTTTCATTTCACTTGGTGATGTCTTTCGTTGATTAAAATCTATAGAAAAGAAATTGAAAGTTCAATGGAGAAAAAAGAAATAAAACGAAATTTGTGATCGTTGAAAGAAAAGATAAAGGAAGCAAAAGGGATTGCTGGATGCGGCGCAAACGCTTTATCCGGCCTTGCGGTCACCAACTGTAGGTCGGATAAGACGCGTTAGCGTCGCATCCGACACCGCTGCACAGATCAAAACGAAAGAAAAAGAAAGGCCTTACGGGGGAAGTGAAGGCCCAATAAAGGAGCAAACTATCAAAACGAAGCTAATTGACCCTGAATCCAGATTTGTTGCACATGTAGCCCGCTATCCAGCGCAACGACGCTGGCGCGTTTGCCCGGTTTAAGCGATCCCAGAACACCATCAACACCCAGCATTCGCGCCGGATGCAGCGACGCCATATGGATGGCTTCCGCAGGCGTTACGCCCGTCAACTCGACCATATTGCGCACTGCCGCATCAACAGACAGCGTACTGCCCGCCAGCCCACCAGACGCGGTACGGACAACGCCACCGTGCATCTGCACTTCTTCACCACATAACGTATAGCGACCATCCGGCATCCCAGCTGCCTGCATCGCGTCGGTGATCAGTACGATTCTCTCTTTCGCACAGCAACAACACAGCGACATTGCCGCCGGATGCACATGATGACCATCGGCTATCAGTTCCAGCCAGGCGCGCTTGTCCGTTAATCCCGCGCCAACCATTCCCGGTTCGCGGTGATGTAAACCTGTCATCCCGTTATAGCAATGCACCAGGCCGTCGGCACCAGCATCAAATGCGGCGCGGGTTTGTTGCCAGGTCGCCGCGCTATGCCCCAGCATCACCCTTACGTTTTGCTGTTTAAGATGGCGGATGGCCTGCAATGCCCCTTCTTTTTCCGGTGCCAGCGCTACCACACGTAAGGTGTGCTGAGAAACGGCAATCAACTGATCCAGCTCGGCAATTTCAAGCTCGCGAAACAACTCCGGCGGATGCGCGCCTTTATTCTGCGGCGTGAAGTACGGTCCTTCGAGATAACTCCCCAGCACTTGCGCACCAGGTCCGCCGCGTTGGCAACGTTGAGCAATACGTTTCAGCGCCGCATGAATGGTATTAAGCGGCGTGGTTACGGTGGTCGGTAACCAACTGCCGACACCTTCGCGTGCCTTGTGCATTGCCAGCTTGTCGAGTACATCCGGCGCGTCATCCATTACATCAACGCCCGCACCACCGTGTACATGGGTGTCGATGTAAGCAGGGCAGAGCAGTTCCGCATCGCGTTCAGTCACGCCCGCTGGAATCGGTTCGATTGCTGCGATGACACCGTCAGCAATACGCAACTGATGGTCATCGAGCCATCCCTCTTCAGTCAGCAGCCTTCTGGCGCGCAGAACGTGTGTCATATTCCTTCCTCGACCGGACATTCTTCATGGCAGCGGCCTAACTCGTCCACCAGACTGGTCAGCCCTCGGTGTCCACACTCCAGCGCCTGTACACGGAATTCTTCACCGCTTAACCCTTCGCGCTCCAGCACCATCTCCAGTAGCAGTTGCAAATTGGTGCCGGTGATCACTTCACAGCCCGGTTTTTGCATCGCCAGCGTTGAAGCTACGCGAAACGGCGTGCCGCCCAGCAAATCCGTCAGAAAAACAATGCCGTCTTCACAATCCAGTTGGGCGATGGCCTCTTCAAGCTGCGATGTAAGCAGCGCGGTGCTTGAGGTTTCCGGAAAATCGATGGCGATAAACTGCGATTGCTCACCGAGAATTTGCTTCATTGCTTTTTCCATGCCGCTGGCAAACCCGCCATGCCCTGTCAAAATAATACTTAACATCTAATACCTCATTGTATTTAAAGGAAATGGCAGAATTTACCGACGATGCCGAGAACCACGGTAACTGCAATCAGACGCAGCGGACTCCAGCCGCGGCGTACCAACCAAAACATGGTCAGGGTGTAGACCAACGGTAAGAAGGCCGGCATCAGTTTGTCGATAACATCAGCCTGTAACTTAACCACTGCGTCGCCCGCCGTGATTTCCAGCGTGGTGCTTAAACGAACATAGGTTGCCACCAGCGCACCGATTACCGTCATCCCAACGATAGACGCAGCATGGCCGACTTTTTTGGTATTCGCTTTAATCAGTGGAATCGCCGCCACGCCCATGCGGTAAGCATAATGCGCCAGACCAAAACGCAGCCCCAGGTGTACCACGTTGAACAGCACAATAAAGACGACTGCGCCAAGAATGGAGCCTTGTAATGCCAGACTGGCTCCAATCCCGCCACAAATCGGCAGTAGCGTTAGCCAGAACATTGCATCGCCAATCCCGCCAAGCGGCGCACCGACGGCAATTTTGGTGCTCTGAATACTGTTAACGTCCTGCTTAGAACGCTCCATCGCAAGGATAATGCCGATAACAAACGTCACCAGAAACGGATGGGTATTGAAGAAACCCATATGCCCCTTCATGGCGCGCGCCAGGTCGCGTTTATTAGTGTGGATCTTTTTCAGAGCAGGCAGCAGACCGTACAACCAGCCAGAAGCCTGCATACGTTCGTAGTTAAAAGACGCTTGTAACAGCATGGAACGCCAGGCGACGCGGTTGATATCTTTTTTCGTCAGCTCCGCGCCAATGCTCTGATCTTCATACACGTTTTCATTGACGCCAGTCAGCAATGTTTCTTCGTTTTCACTGACGTTCGGCAGGGTGGTTTGATTAGATGCCATCTTCAAATTCCTCTTTCTGTGCCGCAGGTTGAGTCGGTTCAGGAGATTTACGCAGCAAGTCGATCAGCGCCATCGCCAGCGCAGCGGCAGCAATAGCCAGCACTGGTAACTTGAGCCAGGCGGCGGCAACAAAGCCCAGGATGAAGTAGGGGATGTAGACGTTTTTCATCATGATTTTCAGCAGCACGGCAAAACCGATTGCTGGCATGATGCCGCCCGCGACGCCGAGGCCGTCGATTAATCGTTGCGGCAGGACATCAATGATGGTTTTTGCATGTTCCGCGCCGAAGTAGATAGGCAGGAAAGCGCAGAGAAAATAGAAAATGCCGAGTGCCAGCAGTGCCAGATAGTTCACGCGTTCAATGCCGCGAGTATCGGCGTTCTCCGCCATCCGGTCGCAGCGAGACATCACGCCGGACATCACCGAGAACAGGAAGGTAATCCCCATCTGTACTGCGACAGCGAAAGGTACGGCGACACCTACTGCGACATCGGGTTTCACGCCAGTAGTAATGGCAAACGCCGTGCCGACGATAGTACCGATAATCACGTTAGGCGGCTGTGCGCCCGCCAGCGGGGCCAGCCCCATCCACACCAGTTCCAGCGTACCGCCGGTTAAAATTCCGGTATGCAGATCGCCAAGTACCAGCCCGACCAACGGGCCGAGGACCACCGGGCGGTGCATATGGGTTAGGCCGTTAAACATATCCAGGCCAGCGATAAAGGCGATAATGCCCAACGCAAATGCCTGCAACAGGCTGATTTCCATGATGAATCCCTCAAAGTAATTTAAAGAGGTCCACAGCAGGCTCTGTCGGGACGCCCTGAACGAAGCATTCCACCCCAGCGGTTTTCAGGTCGTTAAATGCTGCGATATCGCCCGCATCCACAGAAACCGTTTTGGCGATTTGTTGTTTGCCATTGGCGTAGTGCATATTGCCAACGTTAATGCGATTCACCGGAACGCCACCTTTCACCAGCGTCAGGAAATCGGCGGGTGTTTTACAAACCAGCAGGATTTTCTGTCGATCGGCGGCGCGATGAATGTTGTCGATAACTTTTTGCAGCGTCCAGAAACGTACGGCGATCCCTTCTGCCAGTACCATTTCCATCAGGTTTTGTTGTACCGGATCTTCGGCAACCTCATCGTTGGCTACCAGCACCAGATTTGCCCCCGCAAATCCGACCCATTGAACGCCGACCTGACCGTGAATCAAGCGTTCATCAATCCGGCTTAAAACAATATTTGGCATAGCGTGTTCCTCTTTGTTTTGCTTATTGGCCTTCACAGGCTGTGTGGTACTGCGCCAGGATGTCCTGAATATGGTTGATAATGAGTTCCCGTGGCGTTGGCTGCAGCTCGCCGGAGCGAACTTTCACGTACTGCAGCGGCAGATACTGGCTGATCAGCGGCAGCGGAATTGGTGAATCCGCCAGATTACGTACCAGATGAGCGAAAGCGTCATCAATCTGGCTGTCCGGCCAGTAATAGCGCACGCGATCCGAGTAGCTATAACCACGCGCCAGACGACGCGCGTTGCCGTCACCGTGGTAGTGGCTTTGCCAGTATTCCGGGCGGTCGAGCATCACGTCTTCCAGCACCTGACGCAGACCAGAACAGGCTTTCGCTGGCACCAGTTCTTCTTCAATCGCCGCCAGAGAGAACAGAGCTTCACGCAGGGCGAAGGTCAGCGCTGGGCCAACTTTCAGAATGGCAAAGTGGTCAATCACCAGCTGGCGCAGCGATTGCGGCGTTTGATAATCGGTAGAGTGCGCTTCGAAAATCAGCGTTTCGTAGTTTTCGACCATCTGGCTTAAGGCGCTCGCTTTGGCGGGCTGATAATCAATAACGTTGGTGTGATCGAATTCGACGCCGGGTTGAACCACCAGGGCAATGATGCGTGGCCAGATGGCATTCAAACCTTGCTTTTCAAAGGCGTGACGATGGGCTTCCAGCGTGGCGCGGGCGGCATCCGGCGTGGTGACCGCCAGCTCGCTTAAGGTTTCATGCGCGCCGCCAGGTACCGGCACTTCGGTACCAATGACATACTCCAGATCGGCTTCGCCAAAGTGTTCAAGACAGGTTTCTTCCGCCACTTTCGCCAGACGGGCGGCGCGTTCAGCCACGATGTCATCAGTTAAGGGAATCGGATCGTCCTGACAGGACATGCTGCAATCAAGGTGGATTTTTTTGAATCCTGCCGCAACGTAGCTTTTAATCAAATCATCGGCATTGGCCATTGCCTGAGCGGCCGGCAGGTTTTGCCAGCGGTTTGGCCCCAGATGGTCACCACCCAGAATCAACGCATCCTGCGGGAAATTCAACGAGTCGGCGAGCTGACAAACAAAGCCGCGAAAATCGGCGGGCGTCATTCCGGTATAACCGCCGAATTGGTCTACCTGATTGGAGGTTGCTTCAATCAGTAACGGCGTTTGGTTTGCACTGGCGTAGCGGATTGCAGCCTCCAGCACCAGCGGATGTGCGGAACAAACGGCATAAATTCCATTTGTTTTGCCCGCTTTGTGCTGTCTCACCATTTCTGTCAGATGTTTCACTTTCCTCTCCAGTTCAGATTACTGCGATATTAATCTTTCGTTTTGTTTCAGTTGATACTGCGTCATGGTGAGATAAAAATAAAACGAAAGATAATAGTTTTCTGATCTGATTCACAAAAGAAACATAATGAAAGTCACTGAAACGAGAGTAGCTTGCGTCAATGGGCAAGGTGGGCTTGCATTTGCTTAATAGAAAGGCGTTAATAGGCAAAACGAAATGAAACGAAAGTTTTACGAAAGGACTTACTATGAGTAATACCGACGCTTCAGGTGAGAAGCGAGTGACTGGCACCAGCGAGCGACGAGAACAGATCATTCAGCGTCTGCGACAGCAAGGGAGTGTGCAGGTTAACGATCTGTCGGCATTGTATGGCGTATCTACTGTGACGATCCGCAACGATCTGGCGTTTCTGGAAAAGCAGGGGATCGCTGTGCGTGCCTATGGTGGCGCGTTGATCTGCGATAGCACGACGCCGTCAGTCGAGCCATCAGTGGAAGATAAAAGCGCACTGAACACCGCGATGAAACGCAGCGTTGCGAAAGCTGCCGTTGAGTTGATTCAGCCAGGTCATCGGGTTATCCTCGATTCCGGGACCACCACTTTTGAGATTGCTCGTCTGATGCGCAAGCACACTGACGTAATTGCGATGACCAACGGTATGAACGTGGCTAATGCGTTGCTGGAAGCGGAAGGCGTTGAGCTGCTGATGACCGGCGGGCATTTGCGCCGTCAGTCGCAATCTTTTTACGGCGATCAGGCTGAGCAATCGCTGCAAAATTACCACTTCGATATGCTGTTTCTTGGTGTAGATGCGATCGATCTGGAGCGCGGCGTCAGCACACATAATGAAGATGAAGCTCGTTTAAACCGTCGGATGTGCGAAGTTGCGGAACGGATCATCGTGGTCACCGATTCCAGTAAGTTCAATCGTTCCAGTTTACATAAGATCATTGATACTCAACGTATCGACATGATCATTGTTGATGAAGGCATTCCTGCGGATAGCCTGGAAGGACTGCGAAAGGCTGGGGTTGAAGTGATTCTGGTCGGGGAGTGAGAAAGGATGCCCGCTGGTCAACACGAATGCGTTCGGCGGGCATTGTGAACACCATCAATGGGTTTCTTCTGTTTCTCGGGTGAGGGTTTCCCAGTCGGCAGGAGGATGTCCTCTTTTTAACATTTTGCTGAATACGGTATAGGCATCTGTTTTTTTACCGTAGGTGCGCAGAGTGTTTTCATCGTTCATCCATCCCAGAATGATGACTTTCTCTTTTTCACTATAACGAAAGAAGAGACGATAACGACCAGCACCAAATTTTACCCGTGACCAGTCTTTATTTTTCCCAGAGCCTAACGACTTGCCATGACGGAATGCCGGTGATGATGGATTGACCGTGATATGCTCCTCAATCACTTTATGGACTACCGCCAATAACTTTGTGGCGGCTTTTCTCTGATAATTTTCAGGATCTTTTCCCTTTAATGTCTCGACTTCGGCAACTAAAGCGTCGTA
Source organism: Escherichia sp. XD33 (assembly GCF_019375075.1). NCBI lineage: Bacteria > Pseudomonadati > Pseudomonadota > Gammaproteobacteria > Enterobacterales > Enterobacteriaceae > Escherichia > Escherichia sp. XD33. The sequence continues at coordinate 8,213 of NZ_JAENDM010000017.1, read as the reverse complement.
GGTTTCCTGAAAACAGGGATGAGCATATAGCGCCCAACCATTAACCCTTTGTGGAAAATCCATTATTCGTCGTCGCCAATCTCATCATCAATGTTGACGTCCATGCCAGCGACAAGTTTCTTTCCTTGTTGAATGTTGAATGGACGAGTTTTTTGCGGGTTGTTCTGGATATCTGCATCCAGAAAACGCAAAAATGCATTCATAGTATGATCCTCCTGTTCATCTCCCAGTCGGCACATAAATACTTGCCCACCAGGCAGAATTTCGTAATGAATGCTGTCCTGGCCTGGCTTCAGTTTTAAGGCCTCACGCACTGGCGCGGGGATAGTTGTTTGTCCGCGTATCGTGACCTTTGATTCAGTGGTCAGTACAGCGTGAGAGCGAGCATTAGCGGGCATGATTCACTGTCCTTTTACAGCCTGTTTTCTGCTCAAATTATAAGCTTGAACTAAGGTAATGCAAATGCATTATTAATGGACGTGGGGGCTTTAAACAATAAAAACATGGCACTAAGGCCATGTTTTGCGAGGGACGTTCCAAAAGAAATCAGGTCACCGGTGCCGGGTTAAACACCGCCAGCTGGTTATGCAGCCCCCATTGATCCGAGAAGGTTTTCTTCTTCCCGCTGGCGACGTCGAGAATAAAGTGGAACAACTTCCAGCCCACCTCTTCAATAGTTTCTTCGCCGGTAGCGATGGTGCCCGCATTAATATCCATTAAATCAAACCAGCGGTTCGCCAGCTCGGTGCGGGTTGCCATTTTAATGACGGGTACCGCCATCAGGCCGTACGGCGTACCACGACCGGTCGTAAACACTTGCACTGTGATACCCGAAGCCACCTGTTGCGTGCCACAGACAAAATCGCTGGCTGGCGTCGCGGCGTAAATTAATCCGCGTTTAGTCGGGCGTTGACCGGGCGACAGCACTTCAACAATTACGCTTTTACCCGATTTAGCAATGGAGCCGAGTGCCTTCTCTACCACGTTTGCCAGACCGCCTTTCTTGTTGCCCGGCGAAGGGTTGGCGCTGCGGTCGGTTTTTCCCATATTGAGATAGTTATCGTACCACTCCATCTCCTCCAGCAGCCGTTTGCCGACCTCTTCGTTCACTGCGCGTGGTGTCAGCAGATGGATCGCGTCACGCACTTCCGTTACTTCTGAAAACATCACCGTTGCGCCGCAGCGCACCAGTAGATCAGACGCATAGCCAACCGCCGGGTTTGCCGTTACACCAGAAAACGCATCGCTGCCACCGCACTGCATACCAACGACCAGTTCTGAAGCCGGGCAGGTTTCTCGCTGCCGTTGATTCAGTTTTTGTAGATGGCGTTCGGCGATCTGCAAAATATCCTCGACCATGGACTGAAAACCGACATGCTTTTCATCCTGCAAACTGACAATGCTGGCGCTTTCTACTGGAATAGCTTGCACATCATCCGTTCCAGTCAGCAGGCGCTCAGGCTGCAACTTTTCACAACCCAGGCCAATCACCATTACTTCGCCGCCAAAGTTAGGATTCAGCGAAATATTGTGAATGGTACGGATAGGTACAACTGCCGCCGGTGCGTTAATCGCCACGCCACAACCGTACAAATGATTCAGCCCCACCACGCCATCGACGTTCGGGTATTTCGGTAGCAGATCGCGTTCAATGATTTTTACTACATAGTCCACCACGCCTGCCACACAGTGGACGCTGGTGGTGATACCGAGCAGGTTTTTGGTGCCCACGCTGCCATCGGCATTGCGATAGCCCTCAAAGGTGTATCCTTCCAGCGGCGGTAAGGGTTCCGGGACTTTGGTTGCCAGTGGCAGCGTGTGTAACGGCGGCGCTTCCGGTAGTACAACCATTGATTCGTCGATCCAGCTTCCGCGTGGGATTGCACGCACGGCGTAACCAATCACTTCGCCATAACGAATAATTTCACCATTAGCCGGAATGTCCAGCAATGCGACTTTATGCCCCTGGGGAATATGTTCAATTAATTCCAGCCCATCCGGAAAACGCGTTCCTGCTTTCAGGCCATTATCATTAACAATAATTGCCACATTATCTGTGTCGTGAACTTTTATATAAAACGCAGTTGGCGTTTCTTGTCTGATTTCGATGTTGGCCATTGTGCAATATTCTCCAGCCAGGGGTTATTAAAATGAGGACCTGGTCTCATTTAAAAATAAATGACTTCATTGGGTGAAATAAGAATGTCAGGAGTTTAAACGCAGAAATGTGATCAATGTCAATCATTTCAGGGGTTGCAGTGCCGCCCGGTAAGGTAAAGCGCAAATCTGTGCTTTAGCGCGCAACCTTATGTGCATATGCTCAAAATAATATTTAAATAGTATTAATTAAATTAGCATTTGCACAATGATTATTATTCTCGCGCTGCTTATACTAATTCCCGAGTTCATTGTCGTTACGGCATAAATGAAACTCATAAATAACACCTTCCCCATAATAATAAAAATCAGCATAAGTACCCGAGGTAAATAAAATGATTCTGGACACCGTTGACGAAAAAAAGAAAGGCGTGCATACCCGCTATTTAATATTACTGATTATTTTTATTGTTACCGCCGTTAACTACGCCGATCGTGCAACGCTGTCTATTGCTGGTACCGAAGTGGCAAAAGAGTTGCAGTTAAGTGCGGTTTCGATGGGTTACATCTTCTCCGCTTTTGGCTGGGCCTACTTGCTGATGCAAATCCCCGGCGGCTGGCTGCTTGATAAGTTTGGCTCGAAAAAAGTTTACACCTACAGCCTCTTTTTCTGGTCGCTATTCACCTTCCTGCAAGGCTTTGTTGATATGTTCCCGCTGGCCTGGGCAGGGATCTCCATGTTCTTTATGCGCTTTATGCTCGGCTTCTCGGAAGCGCCATCATTCCCGGCGAACGCCCGAATTGTCGCCGCCTGGTTCCCGACGAAAGAACGTGGTACTGCCTCCGCCATCTTTAACTCGGCGCAATATTTCTCGCTGGCGCTCTTTTCGCCGCTGCTTGGCTGGCTGACTTTCGCCTGGGGCTGGGAGCACGTCTTTACCGTTATGGGGGTGATTGGTTTTGTGCTGACGGCGCTGTGGATCAAGTTGATTCATAACCCGACAGATCACCCACGTATGTCTGCGGAAGAGCTGAAGTTTATCTCTGAAAATGGCGCGGTGGTCGATATGGACCACAAAAAGCCGGGCAGTGCGGCAGCAAGCGGACCCAAACTGCATTACATCAAGCAATTGCTCTCTAACCGCATGATGCTGGGCGTATTTTTCGGACAATATTTTATCAACACCATCACCTGGTTCTTCCTCACCTGGTTCCCGATTTATCTGGTGCAGGAAAAAGGCATGTCGATTCTGAAAGTGGGTCTGGTCGCCTCGATTCCAGCACTGTGTGGTTTTGCGGGCGGCGTGCTGGGAGGTGTCTTCTCGGATTATCTGATCAAACGCGGTTTATCCCTGACCCTGGCACGTAAGCTACCGATTGTGCTGGGAATGTTGCTGGCTTCCACCATCATCTTATGTAACTACACCAACAACACCACGCTGGTGGTCATGCTGATGGCGCTGGCTTTCTTTGGCAAAGGATTTGGTGCGCTGGGCTGGCCGGTGATTTCTGACACCGCGCCGAAAGAGATTGTTGGCCTCTGCGGCGGCGTCTTTAACGTCTTTGGCAATGTTGCCTCCATTGTCACTCCACTGGTGATTGGCTACCTGGTAAGTGAACTGCACTCCTTCAATGCAGCACTGGTTTTCGTGGGATGTTCAGCGCTGATGGCGATGGTCTGCTACCTCTTCGTAGTTGGCGACATTAAACGTATGGAATTGCAGAAATAAGCAAAGGTATAAGCGATGAATAACGATGTTTTCCCGAATAAATTCAAAGCCGCACTGGCTGCGAAACAGGTACAAATTGGTTGCTGGTCAGCACTCTCTAACCCGATTAGCACTGAAGTTCTTGGTTTGGCTGGGTTTGACTGGCTGGTGCTGGATGGCGAACATGCGCCAAACGATATCTCCACGTTTATTCCGCAGTTAATGGCCTTGAAAGGCAGCGCCAGCGCGCCAGTAGTGCGAGTGCCGACCAACGAGCCGGTAATTATTAAGCGTCTTCTGGATATCGGTTTCTATAACTTCCTGATTCCTTTTGTAGAAACAAAAGAGGAAGCAGAGCTGGCGGTGGCATCAACCCGTTACCCACCGGAAGGCATTCGCGGCGTCTCCGTTTCTCACCGCGCCAATATGTTTGGCACCGTGGCGGATTATTTCGCTCAGTCGAACAAGAACATCACTATTCTGGTCCAGATAGAAAGTCAGCAGGGCGTAGATAACGTCGATGCCATTGCCGCTACCGAAGGCGTAGACGGCATCTTCGTCGGCCCCAGCGATCTGGCCGCGGCATTAGGCCATCTCGGCAATGCATCACACCCGGATGTACAAAAAGCAATTCAGCACATTTTTAACCGTGCCAGCGCGCACGGCAAACCCAGCGGTATCCTCGCGCCGGTCGAAGCCGATGCGCGTCGTTATCTGGAATGGGGCGCGACGTTTGTGGCTGTCGGCAGCGATCTCGGCGTCTTCCGCTCTGCCACTCAGAAACTGGCTGATACCTTTAAAAAATAACCACCACCGCAACAAGAGAGATGATTGATATGACTATGAAAGTTGGTTTTATTGGCCTGGGGATTATGGGTAAACCAATGAGTAAAAACCTTCTGAAAGCAGGTTACTCGCTGGTGGTTGCTGACCGTAACCCAGAAGCTATTGCTGACGTGATTGCTGCAGGTGCAGAAACAGCGTCTACGGCTAAAGCGATCGCTGAACAGTGCGACGTCATCATAACCATGCTGCCAAACTCCCCTCATGTGAAAGAGGTGGCGCTGGGTGAGAATGGCATTATTGAAGGCGCGAAGCCAGGTACGGTATTGATCGATATGAGTTCTATCGCACCGCTGGCAAGCCGTGAAATCAGCGAAGCGCTGAAAGCGAAAGGCATTGATATGCTGGATGCTCCGGTGAGCGGCGGTGAACCGAAAGCCATCGACGGTACGCTGTCAGTGATGGTGGGCGGCGACAAGGCTATTTTCGACAAATACTATGATTTGATGAAAGCGATGGCGGGTTCCGTGGTGCATACCGGGGAAATCGGTGCAGGTAACGTCACCAAACTGGCAAATCAGGTCATTGTGGCGCTGAATATTGCCGCGATGTCAGAAGCGTTAACGCTGGCAACTAAAGCGGGCGTTAACCCGGACCTGGTTTATCAGGCAATTCGCGGTGGACTGGCGGGCAGTACCGTGCTGGATGCCAAAGCGCCGATGGTGATGGACCGCAACTTCAAGCCGGGCTTCCGTATTGATCTGCATATTAAGGATCTGGCGAATGCGCTGGATACTTCTCACGGCGTCGGCGCACAACTGCCGCTCACAGCTGCGGTTATGGAGATGATGCAGGCACTGCGAGCAGATGGTTTAGGAACGGCGGATCATAGCGCCCTGGCGTGCTACTACGAAAAACTGGCGAAAGTCGAAGTTACTCGTTAATGACGTCGTGCCCGGATGGCGTATTGCAATCCGGGCCTGGAATCCAGGCCGAATAAGAGAAACGCCCTCCGGCGTCATGTGGTAACAGGCATAGGTATGAAAATCGTAATCGCCCCAGACTCTTATAAAGAAAGTTTATCTGCCAGCGAGGTTGCGCAGGCGATAGAAAAAGGATTTCGGGAAATTTTTCCTGATGCACAGTACGTTTCTGTTCCGGTTGCCGACGGTGGCGAAGGAACGGTGGAAGCGATGATTGCAGCCACCCAGGGGGCTGAACGTCACGCCTGGGTTACAGGGCCGCTGGGCGAGAAAGTGAATGCCAGTTGGGGGATCTCCGGCGATGGCAAAACCGCGTTTATTGAAATGGCGGCGGCCAGTGGGCTGGAGCTGGTACCTGCGGAAAAACGCGATCCACTCGTGACCACTTCACGCGGCACAGGCGAGTTAATCCTGCAGGCGCTGGAGAGCGGTGCGACAAACATTATTATCGGCATTGGCGGCAGCGCTACAAATGATGGCGGCGCAGGCATGGTACAGGCGCTGGGGGCGAAATTATGCGACGCCAACGGCAATGAAATTGGTTTTGGCGGCGGTAGTCTTAATACTCTGAATGATATTGATATTTCCGGCCTCGATCCGCGCTTAAAAGATTGCGTCATTCGCGTCGCTTGTGATGTCACCAATCCGCTGGTGGGCGATAACGGCGCATCGCGCATCTTTGGCCCACAAAAGGGAGCCAGTGAAGCGATGATTGTTGAGCTGGACAATAACCTCTCTCACTATGCCGAGGTCATTAAAAAAGCGCTGCATGTTGATGTGAAAGATGTCCCCGGTGCAGGAGCTGCGGGTGGTATGGGCGCGGCGCTAATGGCGTTTCTTGGTGCGGAACTGAAAAGTGGTATTGAAATCGTCACTACGGCGCTGAATCTGGAGGAACATATTCACGATTGTACGCTGGTGATCACCGGTGAAGGGCGTATTGACAGCCAGAGTATTCACGGGAAGGTACCGATTGGTGTCGCAAACGTGGCGAAGAAGTACCATAAACCGGTGATTGGCATTGCGGGTAGCCTGACCGATGATGTTGGCGTTGTACATCAGCATGGCATTGATGCGGTCTTCAGCGTATTGACCAGCATAGGTACGTTGGACGAAGCATTCCGCGGGGCTTATGACAATATCTGCCGTGCTTCACGTAATATCGCCGCGACACTGGCGATTGGAATGCGCAACGCGGGGTGACAAGGGCGCGCAAACCCTCTATACTGCGCGCCGAAGCTGACCAGACAGTCGCCGCTTCGTCGTCGTCCTCTTCGGGGGAGACGGGCGGAGGGGAGGAAAGTCCGGGCTCCATAGGGCAGGGTGCCAGGTAACGCCTGGGGGGGAAACCCACGACCAGTGCAACAGAGAGCAAACCGCCGATGGCCCGCGCAAGCGGGATCAGGTAAGGGTGAAAGGGTGCGGTAAGAGCGCACCGCGCGGCTGGTAACAGTCCGTGGCACGGTAAACTCCACCCGGAGCAAGGCCAAATAGGGGTTCATAAGGTACGGCCCGTACTGAACCCGGGTAGGCTGCTTGAGCCAGTGAGCGATTGCTGGCCTAGATGAATGACTGTCCACGACAGAACCCGGCTTATCGGTCAGTTTCACCTGATTTACGTAAAAACCCGCTTCGGCGGGTTTTTGCTTTTGGAGGGGCAGAAAGATGAATGACTGTCCACGACGCTATACCCAAAAGAAAGCGGCTTATCGGTCAGTTTCACCTGGTTTACGTAAAAACCCGCTTCGGCGGGTTTTTGCTTTTGGAGGGGCAGAAAGATGAATGACTGTCCACGACACTATACCCAAAAGAAAGCGGCTTATCGGTCAGTTTCACCTGTTTTACGTAAAAACCCGCTTCGGCGGGTTTTTACTTTTGGAGGGGCAGAAAGATGAATGACTGTCCACGACACTATACCCAAAAGAAAGCGGCTTATCGGTCAGTTTTACCTGATGTACGTAATAAACCGTTCCGGCGGGTTTCAGATTGTTGAGTGCGCTTTATTCATGCCGGATGCGGCGTGAACGCCTTATCCTGCCTACAAAAGCACGCAAATTCAATATATTGCAGAGATGGCGTAGGCCTGATAAGCGTAGCGCATCAGGCATTTTTGCGGTTGCCATCAGTTTCAAACCCGCGTCAGTGAGTTTTTGCTTTTGGTGCACAGGGTAAGATGAATAAATATCTACGGTATTAATAATAGACTTTGTAAGAAGTTATTAAGTCTATATTGCATTTAAAAGGTCGTAATCATACGTATAGTCCTCTCTGGTAAAATATTGCTTCTCTGAGTTATATGCTTCATATGTGTTATATTCCCCGACCTCAAAGCCATTGTCCGGAGAATTTTCGTCTTTCTCGAGGGTATTATCTGAAAGTAACTCTTCTGAGCTAGAGTCTTCTATGTTTAAATCCATAGTATAATTAATTTGGGGGACGACCAGATAAGCATTTTCTTTGATATTTTCATAATCTTCAATGATTATATCGATGTAATCATATATTTTTTCTGATGAGAATTCTGGTAATGACTCCAACTTACTGATAGTGTTTTATGTTCAGATAATGCCCGATGACCTTGTCATGCAGCTCCACCGATTTTGAGAACGACAGTGACTTCCGTCCCAGCCTTGCCAGATGT
>NZ_JAENDM010000016.1:0-100958 GCF_019375075.1 Escherichia sp. XD33 | reverse complement strand
TTCAGGCGAATGCTGTTTACGGGGTTTTTTACTGGTTGATACTGTTTTTGTCATGTGAGTCACCTCTGACTGAGAGTTTACTCACTTAGCCGCGTGTCCACTATTGCTGGGTAAGATCAAGCTGCTAATGTGATCGTAATCACAGTGTGATATTCGTATTGTCAAATAATTTTAAAAAGCAGAAGCGTGATTACTCTCACACAACACCTCTGCTTTCCATGTTATTTATTATTTCAATTACTAGAGACCTGAGAAAAGTAATCCACCTGAAAGGGCGGCTTACTTTTCTCTTTTTTTTGTCTATTACAAATGGGAATACGATATGCAACACAACTCATATCGCCGTTGGATAACCCTCGCGATAATTAGTTTTAGCGGCGGCGTTAGTTTCGACCTGGCTTATTTACGTTATATTTATCAAATTCCCATGGCGAAATTTATGGGATTCAGCAATACCGAGATAGGTTTAATAATGAGTACCTTTGGTATTGCTGCTATTATTCTTTATACCCCCAGCGGCGTTATTGCCGATAAATTTTCACACCGCAAAATGATTACTTCCGCGATGATCATTACCGGATTACTGGGTCTGTTAATGGCAACGTATCCACCGCTGTGGGTAATGCTCTGTATTCAGGTCGCCTTTGCAATAACAACGATTTTAATGCTGTGGTCGGTGTCGATTAAAGCCGCATCGTTGCTTGGCGATCATAGCGAGCAAGGGAAAATTATGGGCTGGATGGAAGGGCTGCGCGGCGTCGGTGTAATGTCGCTGGCGGTGTTTACCATGTGGGTCTTTTCTCGCTTTGCACCGGATGACAGCGCCAGCCTGAAAACGGTCATTATCATCTACAGTGTGTTTTACATCTTGTTGGGGATTCTGTGCTGGTTTTTTGTTAGCGATAACAACAACCTGCGCAGTGCCAACAACGAAGAAAAACAGTCATTCCAGCTTAGCGACATCCTGGCCGTTTTGCGCATCAGCACCACCTGGTATTGCAGCATGGTGATTTTTGGTGTCTTCACAATCTACGCCATTCTGAGTTACTCCACCAACTATCTGACCGAAATGTACGGCATGTCGCTGGTGGCGGCGAGCTACATGGGGATTGTGATCAACAAAATCTTCCGCGCGCTGTGCGGCCCACTTGGCGGCATTATCACCACCTACAGTAAAGTGAAATCCCCTACCCGCGTGATCCAAATCCTTTCCGTACTCGGCCTGCTGGCGTTAGCTGCCCTGCTCGTCACGAACTCTAACCCGCAATCGGTCGCGATGGGGATTGGCCTGATTTTACTGCTGGGATTCACCTGTTACGCCTCACGCGGGCTGTACTGGGCCTGCCCTGGCGAAGCGAGAACACCGTCTTACATTATGGGCACCACGGTAGGTATTTGTTCGGTGATTGGATTCCTGCCGGATGTCTTCGTTTACCCAATTATCGGCCACTGGCAAGACACCCTGCCCGCAGCAGAAGCCTACCGCAATATGTGGCTGATGGGCATGGCGGCGCTTGTCATGGTGATTGTCTTTACCTTTTTGCTGTTCCAAAAAATTCGTACTGCTGATAGCGCCCCCGCAATGGCTAGCAGCAAGTAAGCCAGGAAAATTACAGGAGAAAAATCATGTCGAAGAAATACATCATAGGGATTGATGGCGGAAGTCAGAGCACAAAAGTGGTGATGTACGATCTGGAAGGTAACGTGGTTTGCGAAGGCAAAGGCTTATTGCAGCCGATGCACACGCCAGATGCCGATACTGCAGAACATCCTGACGACGATTTATGGGCATCATTATGTTTTGCCGGTCACGATTTGATGAGTCAGTTTGCCGGAAATAAAGAAGATATTGTCGGTATTGGTCTGGGCTCCATCCGTTGCTGCCGTGCGTTATTGAAAGCCGATGGCACGCCTGCTGCGCCGTTGATTAGCTGGCAGGATGCACGCGTTACACGCCCTTACGAACATACGAATCCTGACGTGGCGTATGTCACCTCTTTTTCGGCTTATCTGACGCATCGCTTAACCGGCGAGTTTCAAGACAATATCGCCAACTATTTTGGTCAGTGGTCGGTGGATTATAAGAGCTGGGCATGGAGTGAAGATGCCGCAGTCATGGAGAAGTTTAATATCCCCCGTCATATGCTGTTTGATGTGCAAATGCCTGGTACCGTCCTCGGACATATCACACCACAAGCCGCGCTGGCGACACATTTCCCGGCAGGACTGCCGGTTGTTTGTACCACCAGTGATAAACCGGTAGAAGCTCTGGGGGCCGGATTACTGGATGATGAAACGGCGGTAATTTCTCTTGGCACTTACATCGCATTGATGATGAACGGCAAAGCACTGCCGAAAGATCCAGTAGCGTACTGGCCGATTATGTCTTCTATTCCGCAAACATTGCTGTATGAAGGTTACGGTATTCGCAAAGGCATGTGGACGGTGAGCTGGCTGCGCGACATGCTAGGCGAGTCGTTAATTCAGGATGCCAGGGCGCAGGATCTTTCACCGGAAGATTTACTCAACAAAAAAGCTTCTTGTGTGCCGCCAGGCTGTAATGGTCTGATGACGGTGCTGGACTGGCTGACCAATCCGTGGGAACCGTACAAACGCGGGATTATGATCGGCTTTGATTCCAGCATGGATTACGCATGGATATATCGTTCGATACTGGAAAGCGTGGCGCTGACGCTGAAGAACAATTACGACAATATATGTAATGAAATCAATCACTTTGCGAAGCATGTGATCATTACTGGCGGCGGTTCGAACAGCGATCTGTTTATGCAGATTTTTGCCGACGTGTTCAACCTTCCGGCACGACGTAACGCCATTAACGGTTGTGCAAGCCTGGGGGCAGCGATTAATACAGCGGTAGGTCTGGGGCTATACCCGGATTACGCAACGGCTGTCGATAACATGGTTCGCGTGAAAGATATCTTTATACCGATTGAGAGCAATGCCAAACGCTACGACGCGATGAATAAAGGCATTTTCAAAGACCTAACCAAACATACTGATGTGATCCTGAAAAAATCGTATGAAGTGATGCATGGGGAATTGGGGAATGTGGATTCGATCCAGAGCTGGTCGAATGCGTAAGTGAGGAAGGCCGGGCGGGAAACTGCCCGGCCTGAACATACCTGAATGGTTATCCCCGCTGACGCGGGGAACATAAGTTCGACAACTTAAAAAATGATAACAAGTCCGGTTTATCCCCGCTGATGCAGGGAACATAATAAAAACTTTAACTAGTTCGGTTTATCCCTGTTTTTACAAGGAATATTAACTACACTCGATGTCTTTAGAATAAAAGACAATACGAATCGCACTTTATCAATTTTCACTTAAAGTATGAACTGGATATCTTTATTCATAAGAACTATTCATCAACAGCGTATAGAGGCGGTTATGTAAAACCACTCATTAGCCTCAAAACAAAGACAAACTTCCAGATTTATTACTTAACCAATGAATAACAAGCTTAAAAAATATACTGTTATTCTAAAGAAAAAATTAACAGGCATTAATTCAATATTAAAAAAATAATAGATTAAAATTTCTTAACGATTTAAGAATCATACAAATAACACTTTGATTAAATTTAATTTTTTGTATCGATAATTGTGAACCTCTCTGGCATGGAGAACTATTTTGAACATGAGGTGTTACGTGGACATGTTGCTTATTACAAGTACTGCTAATATAAAAACTTGAGAAAGAGATAACGGGTTATATGGTGGTTTATCCCCGCTGGCGCGGGGAACTCGACAGAACGGCCTCAGTAGTCTCGTCAGGCTCCGGTTTATCCCCGCTGGCGCGGGGAACACCTGTTTTCGCAAATCTATGGACTATTGCTATTCGGTTTATCCCCGCTGGCGCGGGGAACACGGGCGCACGGAATACAAAGCCGTGTATCTGCTCGGTTTATCCCCGCTGGCGCGGGGAACACGCGTGTCGGCAAATCCCGAGGAAATAGAACCCCGGTTTATCCCCGCTGGCGCGGGGAACACGTACATACTCAAACGATTACTGAATCACAAAACGGTTTATCCCCGCTGGCGCGGGGAACACTCCAGCCACGCGCGCCCACCATTAATAGCGCCCGGTTTATCCCCGCTGGCGCGGGGAACACTCTAAACATAACCTATTATTAATTAATGATTTTTTAAGCCAGTCACAATCTACCAACTTTATAGTATCACACAAACAACACATCCATTATGTTAAAGAGCACTTAATCCATTGATTAAAAAGGTAAATATTTAAAATAACTCTATACAAACTAAAATCTACCAAACTTTACCGCAATAATTTTCACTCCAGCGAAAAATTAATGCCACAGAATTTGTAGAGAATGCTAATGATTAGCCCTGGATGGGTAAAATGGAGGAGTTTTCAGAGGCGACAAACAATATAAATGAGTAGAAGTCTTTACAGGTTCCACCCATTTATAACGCTTATAAATGTTTAATCAGGCAATATTTAGATATTTATGTGTTTGCATCGACAAACGCCAATTACGCGCAATGCAGGTTTCAATGCACAAACGTGTGGCATCATCCTTTTGGCTAATCGGCTGCAGTGCAATGACTCGCGGTTTATCATCGGTCAGCGTTGCCAGTAGTTCATCCAGTGCTTCAATATCGCGTACGCGCCCCACTGGATGCTTGATTTCGTTGGCTCGCTCCAGTGCCTGTGACAACACTTCATAGCCGCCGCGCATGTTCAGCTTTGGCGATACGGTAACCCAGGTATTCGGTGTGCAGCGTACCTCATGAGTACCACTGGTTTCGATCTGGCAGCTAAAACCGTTCTTTTCGAGCAGATCAGTCAGTGGCAGCAAATCATGAATGCAAGGCTCACCACCCGTAATCACCACATGCCGCGCGGTGTATCCCTGGCGACCAATGACAGCCAGCAAATCTTCACTGCTCGCAGCCCCCCACTTATCACTCTCTTTGGTCTTCGCCAGAATGCTGAAAAGGGAGACTTCCCGATCCTCAAGCTTTTCCCAGGTGTGTTTGGTGTCGCACCAGGCACAGCCAACCGGGCATCCCTGTAAACGAATAAAAATGGCGGGAACGCCGGTAAAGTAACCCTCACCTTGCAGGGTCTGGAACATCTCGTTAATCGGGTACTGCATAGCATTCTCTGTGAAGTGGATAATTGTTAATTATTGCAGATCCTGCCACAACAATCATGTCTTATTAACATTCTGTTACAGGCAGGTTTAAAGAAAAATGCGAAACATATCGTTAATAATTAAAGGGAGTAACGTATTATGTCAGAAGAAAATAAAGAAAATGGATTTAATCATGTCAAAACATTCACCAAAATTATATTTATTTTTTCTGTATTAGTTTTTAATGATAACGAATATAAAATTACCGATGCCGCCGTCAATTTATTTATCCAGATTTAATGAGAAATTTATAATGCGCTATTTCATACTAATGTTCACTTTCGTATGTTCCTTTGTTGCAGCCCAACCAACTATTGTCCCACAATTACAGCAACAAGTTACGGATCTTACGAGTAGCTTAAACTCACAAGAAAAGAAAGAACTGACGCACAAGTTAGAATCTATTTTCAATAATACCCAAGTGCAAATTGCCGTATTAATTGTTCCCACAACCAAAGACGAGACAATTGAACAATATGCTACAAGAGTTTTTGACAATTGGCGTTTAGGAGATGCCAAACGTAATGATGGGATACTGATCGTTGTTGCCTGGTCGGATCGCACTGTCCGCATCCAGGTAGGTTATGGGCTGGAAGAAAAGGTAACCGATGCTCTGGCTGGAGATATCATCCGTAGCAACATGATACCCGCATTTAAACAACAAAAATTAGCTAAGGGATTAGAGCTAGCTATAAACGCTTTGAATAACCAACTCACTTCACAACACCAATATCCGACTAATCCTTCAGAAAGTGAATCAGCGTCTTCCAGTGATCATTATTACTTTGCTATTTTTTGGGTATTTGCAGTGATGTTCTTCCCTTTCTGGTTTTTTCATCAAGGCAGTAATTTTTGTCGCGCATGTAAAAGTGGAGTCTGTATTTCAGCAATCTATCTTTTAGATTTATTCCTGTTCTCCGATAAAATTTTTTCCATTGCTGTATTTTCCTTCTTTTTTACTTTCACCATATTTATGGTCTTTACCTGTTTATGTGTACTTCAGAAAAGAGCATCTGGTAGAAGTTATCATTCAGACAACAGCGGTTCCGCTGGAGGCTCAGATAGCGGCGGATTTAGCGGCGGGGGCGGTTCTTCTGGAGGTGGCGGCGCATCCGGCCGCTGGTAACTCAACCATAAAAAATGCCAGCCCGGAGGCTGGCATTTTTAAATCAGATAAAGTCAGTCTTATGCCTGGCCTTTGATCTCTTTACGACCGTTGTACGGTGCTTTTTCGCCCAGAGCTTCTTCGATACGAATCAGCTGGTTGTATTTAGCAACACGGTCAGAACGGCTCATAGAACCAGTTTTGATCTGGCCTGCAGCAGTACCAACAGCCAGGTCAGCGATGGTAGCGTCTTCAGTTTCGCCAGAACGGTGAGAGATAACTGCAGTGTAGCCAGCATCTTTCGCCATCTTGATTGCAGCCAGAGTTTCGGTCAGAGAACCGATCTGGTTGAATTTGATCAGGATGGAGTTAGCGATACCTTTTTCGATACCTTCTTTCAGGATCTTGGTGTTGGTTACGAACAGGTCGTCACCAACCAGCTGGATTTTGTCGCCCAGAACTTTGGTCTGGTATGCGAAACCGTCCCAGTCAGATTCGTCCAGACCGTCTTCGATAGAAACGATCGGGTACTGTTTGGTCAGTTCTTCCAGGAAGTGAGTGAATTCTTCAGAGGTGAACGCTTTGTTGCCTTCGCCAGCCAGAACGTATTTACCATCTTTGTAGAATTCAGAAGCTGCGCAGTCCATCGCCAAAGTGATGTCTTTGCCCAGTTCATAACCAGCAGCTTTAACAGCTTCAGCGATAACAGCCAGAGCTTCAGCGTTGGAACCCAGGTTCGGCGCATAGCCACCTTCGTCACCAACAGCAGTGTTCATGCCTTTCGCTTTCAGAACTTTTGCCAGGTGATGGAAAACTTCAGAACCCATGCGGATGGCTTCTTTCACAGTTTTCGCGCCAACCGGCTGAATCATGAATTCCTGGATATCAACGTTGTTGTCAGCGTGCTCACCACCGTTGATGATGTTCATCATCGGAACCGGCATAGAGTATTTGCCCGGAGTACCGTTCAGTTCAGCGATGTGCTCGTACAGCGGCATACCTTTAGCAGCTGCAGCAGCTTTGGCGTTAGCCAGAGATACAGCCAGGATTGCGTTCGCGCCGAATTTGGATTTGTTTTCGGTGCCGTCCAGGTCGATCATGATCTTGTCAATGCCAGCCTGATCTTTAGCATCTTTGCCAATCAGCGCCTGAGCGATCGGGCCGTTTACCGCAGCAACAGCTTTGGTTACGCCTTTACCCAGGAAACGGGATTTGTCGCCATCGCGCAGTTCCAGAGCTTCACGGGAACCAGTAGAAGCACCTGACGGAGCAGCTGCCATACCGACGAAACCACCCTCCAGATGTACTTCGGCTTCAACAGTCGGGTTACCACGGGAGTCGATGATTTCACGACCGATGATTTTTACGATTTTGGACATTAGGTTTTCCTCAAGTCACTAGTTAAACTGAAACTCCAGACAAACAACGCGTACCCAGGGTACGCGTTGCCGCTCTAACTTTTTTACTTACTTCGCCTGACGTTTCTGGAACTCGCTGGCGGCTTTCACAAAGCCTGCAAACAGCGGGTGACCATCACGTGGAGTAGAAGTAAACTCCGGATGGAACTGGCAAGCCACGAACCACGGGTGATTCGGAACTTCGATGATCTCGACCAACTGATCATCCCCGGAACGGCCCGCAACGCGCAGACCTGCATCTTCAATCTGTTTCAACAGCATGTTGTTGACTTCGTAACGGTGACGATGACGCTCAACAATTGTCGGCGCATTGTACAGCTGGCGAACCAGGCTATCGTCAACCAACTGGCACTGCTGTGCGCCGAGACGCATGGTACCGCCGAGATCGCTCTTCTCGCTACGAACTTCAACGTTGCCGTTTTCATCGCGCCACTCGGTAATCAGCGCCACAACCGGGTACTTACAGTCTGGCACAAATTCCGTAGAGTTGGCGTTCTCCATGTTGGCAACATGGCGAGCGTAATCAATTAACGCCACCTGCATACCCAGGCAAATGCCCAGATAAGGAATATTGTTCTCACGCGCAAAACGCGCGGTCGTAATCATGCCTTCTACGCCACGATAGCCGAAACCGCCAGGTACGAGGATTGCGTCCAGACCTTTAAGGATTTCAACGCCGCGCGTTTCAACATCTTGTGAATCGATCAGTTTGATGTTGACGCTGACACGATTCTTCAGCCCACCGTGTTTCAGTGCTTCGATCACTGATTTATAAGCATCCGGCAGTTCAATGTACTTGCCGACCATACCGATGGTGACTTCACTTACCGGGTTCGCTTCTTCGAAGATAACCTGTTCCCATTCGGACAGATTCGCTTCCGGGCAGTTTAAGCTGAATCGTTTACAAATATAATCGTCCAGCCCCTGAGATTTCAACAGGCCCGGAATTTTATAGATGGAATCGACGTCTTTCAGAGAAATAACCGCTTTTTCCGGAACATTACAGAACAATGCAATCTTCGCACGTTCGTTCGCCGGAACAGCGCGATCTGAACGACAAATCAGGATGTCAGGCTGGATACCGATGGAGAGCAGCTCTTTTACAGAGTGCTGAGTCGGTTTGGTTTTGACTTCACCAGACGCTGCCATGTACGGCACCAGCGTCAGGTGCATAAACAGAGTGTGCTCACGGCCAATTTCAACAGCCATCTGGCGAATCGCTTCGAGGAACGGCAAGGATTCGATATCACCTACTGTACCGCCGATTTCTACCAGTACTACGTCATGACCTTCGCCACCTTCCAGCACGCGCTCTTTGATTGCGTTAGTGATGTGCGGAATAACCTGCACGGTTGCGCCGAGGTAGTCACCGCGGCGTTCTTTACGCAGAACGTCAGAGTAGATACGACCCGTGGTGAAGTTGTTGCGGCGGCTCATTTTGGTACGAATGAAACGCTCGTAGTGCCCCAGGTCCAGGTCGGTTTCAGCGCCGTCTTCAGTAACGAACACTTCCCCGTGTTGGATTGGGCTCATAGTACCTGGATCGACGTTGATGTACGGATCCAGTTTCATGATGGTCACATTGAGGCCACGGGCTTCAAGAATGGCTGCGAGGGAGGCTGCGGCAATGCCTTTACCCAGAGAGGATACGACCCCGCCGGTCACAAAAATATAGTTCGTTGTCATGCTGAACCTGAGAAGTTAGGTTGAAAAGACGATGGAATAACCAGGACGGGAAAGCAGTATACCCGAACATGACCTGTGCCACAAACTTTCATTATCCCTCCTCTTCGCCAGCGCACTATTGAAATCAGGAGTGAGAAAATAGCCCCTTTGGGGTAAATGTTTTTGACGCAAATCAAGCGCTTGTCATTTAAAAAATGACACAAATGGCGCTTGACCGCGTAATTCCCTTAGAGATCAATTTCCTGCCGTTTTACCTGTTGCCAGACTTCTTCCATTGTTTCGAGGTCAACACCTGTCATTTCCAGTCCACGCGCGGCAACAATACGCTCCACTTCGCGAAAACGACGCTCGAATTTTTCGTTCGCTTTTTGCAATGCGATTTCTGCTTTCGTCCCTAAATGGCGAGCCAGATTAACCGTGGCAAACAGCAGGTCCCCCATTTCCTCCTCCAGTTTAGCCTGGTCGACAACAGCCTGCCGCGCTTCGTACATCACCTCGTCGATCTCTTCGTAGACTTTATCGACTACCGGACCAAGCGTCGTCCAATCGAAGCCAACGTTGGCGCAACGTTTCTGGATTTTTTGCGCACGCATTAAAGCCGGTAAACTACGAGGAATATCGTCCAGCGCCGAATGCTGCGCTTTCTGCGCGCGCTCTTCGGTTTTGATTTGCTCCCAACGGGCAAGCACTTCACTACTGTTTTCGGCAGAACTGTCAGCAAAAACATGCGGATGGCGACGCTCTAATTTATCGCTAATCGCAGCGCAAATATCATTAAAGTCAAAGCGCCCTTCTTCCTGAGCCATTTGCGCGTAAAACACCACCTGGAACAGCAGATCGCCGAGTTCACCGCGCAGATCGTCAAAATCTTCACGGGCGATGGCGTCCAGCACTTCGTAGGTTTCTTCAAGGGTGTAAGGCGCAATGGTGGCAAATGTCTGCTCTTTATCCCACGGGCAGCCGTTTTCCGGATCGCGCAGGCGCTGCATAATAGTGAGCAAACGGTCGATTTGATTCATTGAATTGTCCTGAAAATTGCGGGTCTGTCAGGTGGAAACCTGTGACCAGAATAGAAGTAAGTTAGTAACACTACCCAATCAGTACGTTAATTTTGGCTTTAATGAGTTGTAATTCCTCTGGGGCAACTGTTCCTTTCTTCGTTGCTCCTCTTGCCCGCCAGGCGATACTTTTTACCTGATCAGCTAACGCTACGCCATCACGTTCCTGACCGGATAAAACAACTTCGAACGGATATCCTTTTGATTGCGTTGTACAAGGAACACACAGACACATACCTGTTTTGTTGTTGTACATGAAAGGACTCAGGACAACAGCTGGACGATGTCCAGCTTGCTCGCTACCTTTTGTCGGGTCAAAATCAACCCAAATCAGATCGCCCATATCGGGTACGTATCGGCTTACCATTACCAGACTTCCTTATCTTTCGGCTCTCCCCAGTCGATATTCTCGTGGAGGTTTTCCGGCGTGATGTCGTTGACCAGTTCAGCAAGCGTAAATACGGGCTCTTTACGCACTGGCTCAATAATTAATTTGCCATCCACCAGGTCAATCTTCACTTCATCATCAATATTCAGATTGAGCGCCTGCATTAACGTAGTCGGGATCCGCACCGCCGGTGAATTTCCCCAACGCTTTACGCTACTGTGGATCATAACCCTTTCCTCAAACCGCTATCATATGTAGATACAGTGTATATCAATCTACATTGTAGATACGAGCAAATTTCGGCCTAACTCCCGTGCAACCGACGCGCGTCGATAACATCCGGCACCTGGTTGAGTTTACCCAGCACGCGCCCCAGCACTTGCAGGTTGTAAATCTCAATGGTCATGTCGATGGTCGCCAGTTGCTGTTTGGTGTCGCTACGGCTGGCAACGCCAAGCACGTTCACCTTCTCGTTGGCGAGAATGGTCGTGATATCACGTAACAACCCACTACGATCATTAGCTACCACGCGGACCACCAGCGAATATCCGGCGGAGTAGCTCTCACCCCATACCGCGTCAACAATGCGTTCTGGCGCATGGGAGCGCAGTTCCGCCAGTTGTTCGCAATCGGCGCGGTGTACTGAAATACCGCGCCCCTGGGTAATGAAGCCGACAATCTCATCTCCAGGAATCGGCTGGCAGCAGCGCGCGATGTGGTGCATCAGGTTGCCAACACCTTCGACTACCACGCGACCGTTATCTTTACTGCGGTTTTGCGGCGTGTAGCTTTTTTGCTGAAGTTGCTTCAGCGCGGCGGCGTCCTGCTCTTCGGCACTCGGCTTATTAAATTGCGATTGCAGGAAGTTCACCATCTGATTGAGACGGATATCCCCGCCACCAATCGCCGCCAGCAACTCGTCGACATCATTGAAGTTGTAACGCGGCAGCAGATGTTTTTCTGCTTCTTTCAGGCTGATCCCCAGATGTTCCAGCTCGTCGTCAAGGATTTGCCGCCCAGCCAGAATGTTTTTGTCACGGTCCTGTTTACGGAACCAGGCGTGAATTTTCGAACGCCCACGGCTGGTTGTGACGTAACCGAGGTTTGGGTTTAACCAGTCACGGCTGGGGTTCGGCTGTTTCTGGGTGATAATTTCAATCTGGTCGCCCATCTGCAGCTGGTAGGTGAACGGCACAATGCGCCCGCCAATTTTTGCCCCAATGCAGCGGTGTCCGACATCACTGTGGATGTGGTAAGCGAAGTCCAGCGGCGTTGATCCCGCAGGCAAATCAACGACATCACCTTTCGGCGTAAAGACGTACACTCGGTCGTCAAAGACCTGGCTGCGTACTTCGTCGAGCATTTCGCCGGAATCAGCCATCTCTTCCTGCCATGCAATCAGTTTACGCAGCCAGGCAATCCGGTCTTCATGTCCCGAACGTGCGCCGCCAGCAGCCGCGCCCTCTTTATATTTCCAGTGCGCAGCAACACCCAACTCTGCATCTTCATGCATCTGTTTGGTGCGGATTTGGATCTCAACGGTTTTGCCACCTGGCCCCAGAACCACGGTATGAATAGACTGATAACCGTTTGGTTTCGGGTTAGCGACGTAATCGTCAAACTCATCCGGCAGGTGGCGATAGTGAGTGTGCACTATCCCCAGTGCGGCATAACAATCCTGTAAACGCTCGGCGACAATACGTACCGCACGCACATCAAACAGCTCATCAAAGGCGAGGTTCTTTTTCTGCATTTTACGCCAGATGCTGTAGATGTGTTTCGGACGACCATACACTTCCGCTTTAACGCCTTCAGCTTTCATCTCAGCGCGCAGATGACCAACGAACTCTTCGATGTAGTGTTCGCGGTCGAGACGCCGTTCATGCAGCAGTTTGGCAATTCGTTTGTATTCGGTTGGATGGAGGTAACGGAAGCAGTAATCTTCCAGTTCCCATTTCAGTTGTCCGATTCCGAGACGGTTAGCCAGCGGTGCGTAGATGTTGGTACACTCTTTTGCCGCCAGTACACGTTCATCTTCCGGCGCATCTTTTACTTCGCGCAGATGAGCAATACGCTCCGCCAGTTTGATGACTACGCAGCGAAAATCATCGACCATCGCCAATAACATCCGGCGAACGTTATCGACCTGTTCGGAGGAAACAGAATCAGTGTGCGTCGCTTTCAGCTGGCGGATCGCCGCCATATCACGCACGCCGTGAATAAGGTTAACGACCGACTTACCGACGCTCTCACGCAGCACATCTTCGCTGACTACGTTGGCATCCGCCAGAGGGAAAAGCAGCGCCGCCCGCAGCGTGTCAATGTCCATACTTAATGTCGAGAGGATCTCCACCATCTCAACACCACGCCACAATAACAGACTGGCATCCGGATGCCCCTGCGTCTGTTGCAGACAATACGCCCAGGTTTCGGCTAAGCACTCACACGACTTCTGGCTGGTAATACCCAGACTTGCGATCCATTTTTCCGGATCAAATTCACCAGCCTTATTGATATGTGCACTTCTTACCGCAACCATCGTCCTCTCCTTTAGGGACCAGACCTGCCGAAATCGGCAAATCGCAACTATTTAACGCGCGAGAAAAGTACCATCGATTCCAGATGTCCCGTGTGTGGGAACATATCCAGCATCGCCAGTCGCGCAATGGTATATCCTGCTTTTAATAACGCTTCGCTATCCCGAGCCAGCGTTGCAGGGTTACAGGATACATAAACTATACGAATAGGTTCCAGTTTTATAATTTGCTGCATAACACCTGCGGCACCTGCTCGCGCCGGGTCCAGCAACACTTTATCGAAGCCGTTTTTCGCCCACGGCTGCTTTGTGACATCTTCTTCAAGATTTTCATGATAAAACGTCACATTCTGTAAGCCATTAAGACGCGCATTCTGCTGGCCTTTTTCCACCAGCGCCGGAACACCTTCTACACCCACCACACTGGCAGCTTGTGTCGCCAATGGCAGTGTAAAGTTGCCCATACCGCAGAACAGATCCAGTACGCGATCTTCAGGTTGCACATCCAGCCATTCCAACGCACGCGCTACCATTTTTTGGTTCACACCCGCATTGACCTGAATAAAATCGCGCGGGCTAAAAGTTAAGCGCAACCCGTTTGAGTCATACCAGGGCATCTCACCAGAGACGGTTTCGAGTATCTCACTATCGGGGGCGAGATACAGATCCAGGCCTTCAGAATGCGAAAAGCGTTCCAGTTTTTCGCGATCTGCCGAACTTAGCGGTGCGGTATGGCGCAAAATCATCAGCGTGCCGCTGGTTGCCTGTACCAGTTCAACATGACCAAGATGGCGCATAGCTTGTAAGCTGCCCAGACATGCCCTGACTTTGGGCAGCAATGCTTCAAGTTGGGGCGCTAAAATGGGGCATTGTTTGACGTCGACAATGTCACTGGAGCCCGCTTTGCGAAACCCCATCTGAAGTTGCTGTGTTTTCGGTAAGTAGTTCAGACTTAAACGCGCGCGACGGCGATAGCCCCAGGGAACATCGGCGATCACTTCAGAGACATCGTGTTTCATTAATCGGGCGAGTGCCGCACTTTTGCTTCGCTGCTGTAAATCCACGCTGGCGTGTTGTTGCTGACAGCCACCGCATACGCCAAAATGAGGACAGCGTGGCGTTTCGCGTTCCGGGCTATCGCTTAACCGGCGTACGACTTTAGCGCGGGCATACTGTTTTTTATCTTCAGTAACAGTAACTTCCGCGTTTTCCTGCGGCAATAATCCGGGGATAAATAGCGTTTTGCCGTTATGTCGCGCCACGCCCTGACCAAAAGAGTCGAGGTCGTTGACTGAAACGGTTATGATCTGACGCGTCGTCGTGCGTCGTTTTGCAGAGTAGAATTGCGCCATTGGCGAGACTTTCTCAATTTAACAGTGTGACCTTAATTGTCCCATAACGGAACTCCATGACCAACTACAGCCTGCGCGCACGCATGATGATTCTGATCCTGGCACCGACCGTCCTTATTGGTTTATTGCTGAGTATCTTTTTCGTCGTGCATCGCTATAACGACTTGCAGCGTCAACTGGAAGATGCCGGTGCCAGCATTATTGAGCCGCTTGCAGTTTCTACTGAATATGGCATGAGCCTGCAAAATCGCGAATCTATCGGTCAGTTAATAAGCGTACTGCATCGTCGCCATTCCGATATTGTTCGCGCGATTTCGGTTTATGATGAAAATAACCGACTCTTTGTCACCTCCAATTTTCATCTTGATCCCTCATCAATGCAGCTCGGCAGCAACGTGCCGTTTCCTCGCCAGCTCACTGTCACTCGTGACGGCGATATTATGATCCTCCGCACGCCGATTATTTCTGAGAGTTACTCCCCCGACGAATCGCCCAGTAGCGATGCCAAAAATAGTCAAAATATGTTGGGATATATTGCGCTGGAGCTGGATCTTAAATCGGTTCGCTTGCAGCAATATAAAGAGATCTTTATTTCCAGCGTGATGATGCTGTTTTGTATCGGTATTGCGCTTATTTTTGGCTGGCGCTTAATGCGCGATGTAACCGGTCCGATTCGCAACATGGTGAATACCGTCGACCGCATCCGTCGCGGGCAACTCGACAGCCGGGTGGAAGGATTTATGCTCGGCGAGCTGGATATGCTGAAAAACGGTATCAACTCGATGGCAATGTCGCTGGCTGCTTATCACGAAGAGATGCAGCACAATATCGACCAGGCGACGTCCGATCTGCGTGAAACGCTGGAGCAGATGGAAATTCAGAACGTTGAGTTAGATCTGGCGAAAAAGCGCGCCCAGGAAGCGGCACGTATTAAATCCGAGTTTCTGGCAAATATGTCACACGAGCTGCGTACACCACTGAATGGTGTTATTGGCTTTACCCGCCTGACGCTGAAAACAGAATTAACACCAACGCAGCGCGATCACCTGAATACGATTGAACGTTCGGCAAATAATTTGCTGGCAATTATTAATGATGTTCTCGACTTCTCGAAACTGGAAGCAGGTAAGCTGATTCTGGAAAGTATTCCATTCCCACTACGCAGCACGCTGGATGAAGTCGTTACTCTGCTGGCACATTCTTCTCACGATAAAGGGTTAGAACTGACGCTCAATATTAAAAGCGACGTGCCTGATAACGTGATCGGCGACCCGCTGCGATTACAGCAAATCATCACTAACCTGGTGGGGAATGCAATTAAATTCACCGAGAATGGCAACATTGATATTCTGGTAGAAAAACGTGCGCTGAGTAATACCAAAGTGCAGATTGAAGTGCAGATTCGGGATACCGGCATTGGTATTCCTGAACGCGATCAATCGCGCTTATTCCAGGCCTTCCGACAGGCTGATGCCAGTATTTCCCGCCGTCATGGTGGCACCGGGCTGGGGCTGGTGATTACACAAAAACTGGTTAATGAAATGGGCGGCGATATTTCGTTCCATAGCCAGCCGAATCGCGGTTCAACTTTCTGGTTCCACATTAATCTCGATCTGAACCCGAACATTATTATCGAAGGGCCATCCACCCAGTGCCTCGCAGGTAAGCGCCTGGCCTATGTCGAACCAAACTCCGCAGCAGCGCAATGCACGCTGGATATTTTAAGTGAAACGCCGCTGGAAGTGGTTTATAGCCCAACGTTCTCCGCGCTGCCTCCCGCGCATTACGACATGATGTTGTTAGGCATCGCGGTGACCTTCCGCGAGCCGTTAACAATGCAACATGAGCGATTAGCGAAAGCGGTATCGATGACCGATTTCCTGATGCTGGCACTTCCTTGCCATGCACAAGTCAATGCTGAAAAACTCAAGCAAGATGGTATCGGCGCGTGTCTGCTGAAACCATTAACACCTACACGCCTGTTGCCTGCCCTGACGGAATTTTGTCATCACAAACAAAACACGCTTTTGCCTGTAACCGATGAAAGTAAGCTGGCAATGACAGTCATGGCGGTTGATGACAACCCCGCTAACCTGAAACTTATCGGCGCATTGCTGGAAGATATGGTGCAACATGTGGAACTTTGCGATAGCGGGCATCAGGCGGTTGAACGGGCGAAACAGATGCCGTTCGATTTGATCTTAATGGATATTCAAATGCCGGACATGGATGGCATTCGGGCCTGCGAACTCATCCACCAACTCCCGCATCAGCAACAAACGCCGGTTATCGCGGTAACGGCGCATGCAATGGCCGGGCAAAAAGAGAAGCTGCTTGGCGCAGGGATGAGCGATTATCTGGCGAAACCGATTGAAGAAGAGCGATTGCATAATTTGTTGTTGCGCTACAAGCCTGGCAGCGGTATTTCCTCTCGCGTCGTGACGCCCGAAGTCAACGAAATTGTGGTGAACCCGAATGCGACCCTCGACTGGCAACTGGCACTACGCCAGGCAGCAGGAAAAACCGATTTAGCGCGCGATATGCTGCAAATGTTACTCGATTTCCTGCCTGAAGTTCGCAACAAAGTTGAGGAACAGCTGGTTGGAGAAAACCCGGAAGGCCTGGTTGATTTGATTCATAAACTGCATGGCAGTTGCGGCTATAGCGGTGTGCCACGTATGAAGAATCTCTGCCAACTGATCGAACAACAGCTACGTAGCGGTACTAAAGAAGAAGATTTGGAACCGGAGCTGCTGGAACTGTTGGACGAGATGGATAATGTCGCGCGCGAAGCCAGCAAAATTCTCGGGTAATGGATGTCTTGTCGAGTAGCAATCGGCTTTTTATGACGCTGGTTTCAGATTGGTGACAAAGTGCCTGTGTTTATGCCGGATGCGGCGTTAACGCCTTATCCGGCCTACAAAACCAATTAAATTCAATGAATTAAAAAATGATGTAGACCTGATACATAGCACAACAGGCTATTTTGCGTTTAGCATCAGTCTCAAGCCGGCTCCAGATAGAGCCGGTTTTGGTTTTCTGTCTTAACGCACCATGCACGGGCGCTTGTTATCGAACGTCCAGCCAGGAATCAGATACTGCATTCCCATCGCATCGTCACGCGCGCCAAGCCCGTGTTTCTGATACAGCTCATGGGCTTTCATCACTTGATCCATATCGATTTCTACACCCAGCCCCGGTTTTTCTGGCACCTGTACCAGCCCGCCTTTGATCTCAAACGGTTCTTTGGTCAGGCGCTGATTGCCTTCCTGCCAAATCCAGTGCGTATCAATAGCAGTAATTTTACCCGGTGCAGCGGCGGCAACATGGGTAAACATCGCCAGGGAAATATCGAAGTGGTTGTTAGAGTGTGAACCCCAGGTCAGGCCAAATTCATGGCACATTTGCGCCACACGTACCGAACCTTGCATTGTCCAGAAGTGCGGATCCGCCAGCGGGATATCAACGGATTGCAGGGAGAGCGT
Source organism: Escherichia sp. XD33 (assembly GCF_019375075.1). Lineage (NCBI taxonomy): Bacteria > Pseudomonadati > Pseudomonadota > Gammaproteobacteria > Enterobacterales > Enterobacteriaceae > Escherichia > Escherichia sp. XD33. Next base: position 82,742 of record NZ_JAENDM010000016.1, on the reverse strand, counting down.
ATGGCCCATTTGCCGCCAGTCGGTGGCGATCATATTGGTTGCAGTCGGTAGACCTGTCGCGCGACGGAACTCTGCCATCACTTCACGCCCGGAGAAACCTTGCTCCGCACCACACGGATCTTCTGCATAAGCCAGCGAACCTTTCAGGTATTTACCGATTTTAATCGCTTCGTTCAGCGACCAGGCACCGTTAGGATCGAGCGTAATACGCGCCTGCGGGAAGCGTTGCGCCAGTGCCACAATAGACTCGGCCTCTTCTTCCCCGGCCAGTACACCGCCCTTCAGTTTGAAATCGTTGAAGCCATATTTTTCATATGCCGCTTCCGCCAGGCGCACCACCGCATCCGGCGTCATCGCTTCTTCATGACGCAGGCGATACCAGTCGCATGAGTCATCCGGCTGGCTTTGATACGGCAGCGGCGTGGCTTTGCGATTACCGACGAAGAACAGATAACCGAGCATTTCGACTTCGCTACGCTGTTGACCATCGCCCAGCAGCGATGCCACGTTTACCCCCAGATGCTGCCCCAGCAGATCCAGCATTGCCGCTTCTATCCCGGTAACTACATGAATAGTGGTACGTAGGTCAAATGTCTGCAAACCGCGCCCACCAGCATCACGATCGGCAAAAGTATTACGCACCAGCGTCAGAACGTTTTTGTATTCACCCAGCGTTTTACCTACCACCAGCGGAATCGCATCTTCCAGCGTTTTACGGATTTTCTCGCCGCCGGGAATTTCCCCTACGCCAGTGTGACCAGAATTATCTTTGATAATCACAATATTACGCGTAAAGAACGGTGCGTGTGCACCACTCAGATTCATCAGCATACTGTCATGACCCGCCACCGGGATAACCTGCATTTCAGTAACAACAGGCGTCGTAAATTGAGAACTCATATTTATGTCCTTTTTCAGAATCAATGACGGCCGAAAACGGGACGTTTACGGTCAAAGGTCCAGCCGGGGATCAGGTACTGCATCGGACCTGCGTCGTTACGCGCACCGCCAGGCAGACGTTTATAGGCCTCATGTGCCTTTTGTACCTGTTCCCAGTCCAGTTCCACGCCCAGACCGGGCGCATCAGGAACGGCAATTTTTCCGTTTTTAATCTCCAGCGGATTTTGGGTCAGGCGACAATCGCCCTCCTGCCAAATCCAGTGGGTATCGATAGCGGTAGGATTACCCGGTGCCGCCGCGCCCACATGGGTAAACATCGCCAGAGAGATATCGAAATGGTTATTAGAATGGCAGCCCCAGGTCAGCCCCCAGTCGTCGCAAAGCTGCGCCACACGGACTGCACCGGAAAGCGTCCAGAAGTGCGGATCGGCAAGTGGAATATCTACCGCATTGAGCATCACCGCATGACCCATTTCGCGCCAGTTGGTGGCGATCATGTTAGTCGCGACGGGCAAGCCGGTCGCCCGTCGAAATTCCGCCATCACTTCACGTCCGGAGAAGCCCTGTTCTGCGCCGCATGGATCTTCGGCATAGGTAAGAACATCATTCAGCCCTTTGCATAAAGAAATGGCTTCATCAAGCAGCCATGCACCGTTGGGATCAACGGTAATCCGCGCATCCGGGAAGCGTTTCTTCAATGCACGAACAGTGTCGATTTCTTGCTCGCCAGGTAACACGCCGCCCTTAAGTTTGAAATCTTTAAAGCCGTAGCGATCCTGTGAGGCTTCCGCCAGACGCACAACGGCTTCGCTGTTCATTGCTTTCTGATGCCGCAACTGATACCACTCATGGTTGCCCGGCGTATTTTCCACATAAGGAAGATCGGTTTTGGTCCGATCACCGATATAAAACAGATAACCGAGGACGGTAATAGCCTCGCGTTGCTTGCCTGGCCCTAACAGTTCGCAGACCGGAACATTCAGCGCCTTACCTAGCAGGTCAAGCAAAGCGGCTTCCAGCGCCGCCACGGCGTTAACGCGTAATTCAAAGGTCCAGGCACCTTTACCGAAGGTATCAAAATCGGCGGCCTGATTACCTTTATGCACCTGCTGGACCACTTTATTCAGTCGCGCAACTTCCTGGCCCAGAACCATCGGAATAGCATCGACAAGCGTCTGATAAATCACATCTCCGCCCGGCGCTTCACCAATGCCGGTATGCCCGACGTTATCGGTGAGTACCACAATATTGCGGGTGAAATATGCGTTATGTGCCCCACCAATATTAAGCAACATGCTGTCATGCCCGGCCACCGGAATGACTTTCATATCAGTAATAACAGGACTGGATTGTGTCGCCATCTTATTGCCCCGCAACAGGTTTCAACTCGATACGCTTGATATCGCCCACCAGCACCAGGTAGCTCAGTACCGCGATTAAGGCATGAACACCAACATAAATCAGCGCCCCATTAAACGAGCCAGTCGTGCCAACGATATAACCAATTGCGATTGGCGTGACGATGCCAGAAATGTTACCGAACATGTTGAACAGGCCACCGGAAAGACCGCTGATCTCTTTTGGCGCGGTATCTGCCATTACTGCCCAACCCAGCGCCCCGATGCCCTTACCGAAGAAGGCCAGCGCCATAAAGCCGATGATCATCCACTCAACGTTGACGTAGTTGCAGAACACCATCACCATCGACAGCAACATGCCCATTACGATCGGTGTTTTACGCGCAATGTTCAGCGATCCCGTGCGGCGCATCAGCCAGTCGGAAATAATCCCACCCAGCACACCGCCGATAAAACCGCAAACCGCCGGAACGGAAGCCACAAAGCCCGCTTTCAGAATCGACATCCCGCGTGCCTGCACCAGATAAACCGGGAACCAGGTAATAAAGAAGTAAGTCAGGGCGTTGATACAGTACTGACCGATATAAACGCCGATCATCATCCGTGACCCGAGCAGCTGTTTGATCTGCCCCCACTTCACGCTGAACGGCACTTTAACTTTAGTGTTTTGCTGATCCATATTGATCAGCGCGCCACCCGCGGCGATATACTCCAGCTCTTTCTGATTTACGCCCGGATGTTGATTTGGCTCGTGGATGACTTTCAACCAGATAAAGCTGATGACAATGCCCAGACCGCCCATAAAGAAGAAGACGTGTGACCAGCCCACTTCATGCGTCAGCCAGCCCATAATCGGCGCGAAGATCACCGTTGCGAAGTATTGGGCGGAGTTAAAAATCGACACCGCCGTTCCCCTTTCCTGCGCCGGAAACCAGGCCGCAACAATGCGACTGTTGCCGGGGAAAGATGGCGCTTCAGCAAGCCCGACCAGGAAGCGCAGCGTAAACAGGGCAACGATAATGCCGAATCCACTAAAGATATCGACGAAGCCTTGCAGCAAGGTAAACATCGACCAGATAAAGATCGACCAGAAGTAGACGCGTTTTGAACCAAAACGGTCCAGCAACCAGCCACCAGGGATCTGCCCGATAACATAAGCCCATGAGAAAGCAGAGAACACATAGCCCATTCCCACAGGATCAAGGCCGATATCTTTGGCCATTTCCGAACCGGCGATAGAGAGCGTAGCGCGGTCGCCGTAGTTGAAGGATGTGACGATAAACAACATCACCACTATCCAGTAACGAGCATTTGTGCGTTTTTCCACACTGCTCGCAGCCTGACTTAAAGAACTCATTGTTGCACTCCTGAAAATTCGCGTTAGCCACGCTCACTCTGGACTGCGACATCGCCAGGAAATCAGAGGTGACGTAGGGTGTTTTTTGCCGTTTTTATAGGTCGTTCGCCGAATACGGCGCGTGTTTATATCTGGCAATAGCAGTATAAAAAGCGCGCCATAGCGGCTCACCGTGCAACAACACAACATTAATGCGTTCAATGAGGCCCGATTTTGGCATTAGCCCTGGACGGTGGAATCCACTTCACGGAAATGAAAACAAGAACAAGAAAGGAAGGGTTAAAACGAAGAAATAAAGAAGAGTATGAAATGGATCGCTTGACTCCAGGCAAACGCCAGTAAAAATCCGCACTATGAAGCAGTTTTTACTGGCATTTGCCTGAAAAGATTCGATTCAGCACTGCTAAAACGGCATTTACCGCTCGCTGAACATATCAGGACAACAGCGTGCCCCAATGTTCGACCCACGGATTTGATTCCGTTTCCGGTTCCGGGTTCTCACTGGCGTCAATCAACAGCATTTCGCCAACCCGCTGAGCGCTCTGTTCCTGCAACAAGGCATCGAACTGTTTGCCGCCATTGCAGAAATTCACATAACTACTGTCGCCGAGCGCAATCACGCCATAACGCAGATTCGGCTGGAAGCCCAGACTATCTTTGATTCCCTGAAAGAGTGGCACAATGCTATCAGGAAGGTCGCCCTGCCCGGTCGTGGACGTAACCACCAGAACATACTTATCCTGATAGGGCAGCCAGTCGCTTAATTCAGGATCTTCAAATACCGTTGCTTTGTGGCCCTGCGCGGTCAGAATCGCTTCCGCTTCTTCGGCCACTAACAGTGAATTCCCGTACATGGTGCCGACAAAAATACCAATTTCCGCCATACCGTTTTCTCCCTGGATTAGGAACTTATCTCTCCATCCTGACCCGATGGCGCACTGAACTCAACCCTTTCATTTTCAGGAAGCAGACCGCGCCAGCCAAATTGTGATAACGCCTGCATCCAGGTGTCGTCCAGGCCCGCGTGAATAGTCAGCGGCTCGCCAGTAAAAGGATGCGTCAATGACAACTGACTGGCATGTAGCATTAACCGCTGGAGGCCAAAATGCTCAGCACCGCTGCGATTCTGGCGTAAATCGCCATGTTTGCTATCGCCAATAATCGGATGACGCAAATGGGCAAGATGTCGGCGAAGCTGATGTTTGCGTCCGGTTTTCGGCTCCAGTTCCACCAGGCCGTAGCGCGTGGTCGGGTAACGTCCGGTCGCTACCGGCATTTCTACGGTCGCCAGACCGCGATAATGCGTCACTGCTGGCTGCGGGCCTTTATCTTCGCGGGCAAATTTATCAGCGATTTTGTCCAGTTCTTCCACCAGTGGATAATCCAGCACCGCTTCTTCCATCAACCAGCCGCGCACAATCGCATGGTAACGTTTCTGGATTTGGTGCTGTTCAAACTGTTGTGCCAGCAGCCGTCCGGCCTCGCTGGATAATCCCATCAACAACACACCAGAAGTGGGTCGGTCCAGACGATGAGCAGTAAAAACATGCTGGCCTATCTGGTCACGCACGGTTTGCATGACCACTACTTTCTCGTCGCGATCCAGCCAGCTGCGGTGAACCAGCCAGCCGGAGGGTTTATTTACCGCAACCAGCCATTCATCCTGATAGAGTATTTCCAGCATTAGCTCGCATCATCCGCAAAAAGAGCATCCAGTTTTTCCAGCTCAGCCAGAATAAGCGCGCGTTGCGGATGGTCCGTCGCCAGCGCCATTTCATAATAGGGTGCAACGGCAAAAGCGCCCGGTAACGGCTGTTTGTTATCTAACAAATCGTGCATTCGCGGGATCAGCACCCACTGCAACCACTCCAGTGGTTCCATGGTGTCCATAAAGAACGGTTGGGTACTATTAAATTGATGCGGCTGGGGTTCATCGTTTCGCCAGTGCTGATGTTCACGCAGTAACGCTTCAAGCGCCTGCAACTGGAGACGAACGCGGTCATGAGTGGTCATAAAGCAACCTCAATAAGAAAAACTGCCGCGAAGGATAGCAGGAATAAAAAAAGGGAGCACTGTATTCACAGCGCTCCCGGTTCGTTTCGCAGCATTCCAGCTACTTTTGTTGCTCCCTGCTCATCCTTGACAACTTTTCCTCTGGCCTTGCGGCCAATCGTTCATCCTGAACTATTGCTTCCTGCTCACACCACCCCGATGTGATACTTCATCCTGAAGTGTCCCTGGCCTTCCTGACCCACCGAATCATCCTGACCGGTTCTCATTCTCCATCCTGGAGGTGTCCTTTAACGCGTCCTGCGTCATCCTCTTCGCTTCATCCAGAAGCCTTTCCCTGAAACACCATCCTGGTGTGTCCTGCAGAAGAGTCATCATCCTGATGTTCACTTCGTTGTCTGACTCCCTGTCGACGAAGATAGAATCGTCTTTTTCGCGAAGTCTTACAAGGCGCTTACAGACAATGCCTTAAGGAAAATTTCATATGAAAGTTAAGAATTAACAATCAACATTTTGATTTTAAATGAAAATAACGATTCTTATCTTTTTAAGTATTCGCTTATTTCCTGGCGATCTCCTACAGAGTCTGTAAGAGATCTCTCACAACCAGATGGGGTATTTGGATTACAGAAGAGGCTTAAGTTGATTAAGGAATTCCGCAAGATTTGAGGCTAAATGCGTCCGTTTACGTGTTCCCAGCGTCTCTTTGCACACTTCACCGGAGAGATTACACACCGAGATGACCTCTAACTCTTCTTCCAGCGTCGCGATAAATAGCGTGGGCGACAGTTTTAGCCTTTTCTGAGTCACCAGATGACCAATCAGATTTTCCTGCACCCGACGGAAGTCGTCTTCACTCCAGGTTTGCAGCAATGTCAGTTTGATATCGCCAAACTGCGCGTGCATATCCCCGGCAAACTGAGTCGTATAAAAGGTATGAATTGTGGATTGTATCACAATATCAAAAGCGCGTTCAACCGCGTTTACATTTTGTTCCCCGGTAAACGGCTGGGGTTGCCAGTATACGGCATCTTCGGTAGTTGAAATAATGCACGGTGAAGGAACACCGTACAGTTCCTCACTTAACGGCCAGCTTTTATGCTCTTCATGCCACGCATCGCAGTAGCGTGCAGTAAAATCTTTCAGGGCTTGTGCGGTCAAATCGTCCACTAATTTCTCTCTTCACTTAAACCAGATACACTTGTCGTTTAGTTTATCTGGTTTATGACGGTGAAACATGTCTTCTTATGCAAACCATCAGGCACTTGCGGGCCTGACTCTTGGAAAATCAACCGATTACCGGGATACCTATGACGCCAGCCTACTGCAAGGCGTTCCACGCAGCCTGAATCGCGACCCGCTGGGTCTGAAAGCGGATAACCTGCCTTTTCACGGTACGGATATCTGGACGCTGTATGAACTTTCCTGGCTGAATGCGAAAGGTTTGCCGCAGGTCGCTGTCGGTCATGTTGAACTTGATTACACCAGCGTAAATCTGATTGAGTCGAAGAGTTTTAAGCTCTATCTCAACAGTTTTAACCAGACGCGTTTTAATAACTGGGATGAGGTGCGCCAGACGCTGGAGCGCGACTTAAGCACTTGCGCTCAGGGTAAGATTAGCGTGGCGTTATATCGTCTTGATGAACTGGAAGGCCAGCCGATAGGTCATTTTAATGGCACTTGCATTGATGACCAGGATATCACTATCGATAACTATGAATTCACTACTGACTATCTGGAGAATGCCACCTGTGGTGAAAAAGTAGTGGAAGAGACGCTTGTCAGCCACCTGCTGAAATCAAACTGCCTGATCACCCATCAACCAGATTGGGGTTCGCTCCAAATTCAGTATCGTGGACGCCAAATTGACAGAGAAAAACTGCTGCGTTACCTGGTCTCATTCCGTCATCACAACGAGTTCCACGAACAGTGCGTGGAACGCATCTTTAATGACCTGTTACGCTTCTGCCAGCCAGAAAAATTGAGCGTTTACGCACGTTATACCCGTCGTGGCGGTCTGGACATTAACCCGTGGCGCAGTAATAGCGATTTTGTCCCATCGACCACAAGACTGGTTCGGCAATAAATTTTTTCTCAATTTTGCGTGCTGGATTCACGCAGAAGGTTGTGAAAGGTCATCAGGCAGGGCTATTGTAATCAAAGGGAATGACGATATTCGTCCCATAAGGAGTTTTTCTTGATTACACATATTAGCCCGCTTGGCTCCATGGATATGTTGTCGCAGCTGGAAGTGGATATGCTTAAACGCACCGCCAGCAGCGACCTCTATCAACTGTTTCGCAACTGTTCACTTGCCGTACTGAACTCCGGTAGTTTGACCGATAACAGCAAAGAATTGCTGTCTCGTTTTGAAAATTTCGATATTAACGTCTTGCGCCGTGAACGCGGCGTAAAGCTGGAACTGATTAATCCCCCGGAAGAGGCTTTTGTCGATGGGCGAATTATTCGCGCTTTGCAGGCCAACTTGTTCGCGGTCCTGCGTGACATTCTCTTCGTTTACGGGCAAATCCATAACACCGTTCGTTTTCCCAACCTGAATCTCGACAACTCCGTCCACATCACTAACCTGGTCTTTTCCATCTTGCGTAACGCTCGCGCGCTGCATGTGGGTGAAGCGCCAAATATGGTGGTCTGCTGGGGCGGTCACTCAATTAACGAAAACGAGTATTTGTATGCCCGTCGCGTCGGAAACCAGCTGGGCCTGCGTGAGCTGAATATCTGCACCGGCTGTGGTCCGGGAGCGATGGAAGCGCCGATGAAAGGTGCTGCGGTCGGACACGCGCAGCAGCGTTACAAAGACAGTCGTTTTATTGGTATGACAGAGCCGTCGATTATCGCCGCTGAACCGCCTAACCCGCTGGTCAACGAATTGATCATCATGCCGGATATCGAAAAACGTCTGGAAGCGTTTGTCCGTATCGCTCACGGCATCATTATCTTCCCTGGCGGTGTGGGTACGGCAGAAGAGTTGCTGTATTTGCTGGGAATTTTAATGAACCCGGCCAACAAAGATCAGGTTTTACCATTGATCCTCACCGGCCCGAAAGAGAGCGCCGACTACTTCCGCGTACTGGACGAGTTTGTCGTGCATACGCTGGGTGAAAACGCGCGCCGCCATTACCGCATCATCATTGATGACGCCGCTGAAGTCGCTCGTCAGATGAAAAAATCGATGCCGCTGGTGAAAGAAAATCGCCGTGATACAGGCGATGCCTACAGCTTTAACTGGTCAATGCGCATTGCGCCAGATTTGCAAATGCCGTTTGAGCCGTCTCACGAGAATATGGCTAATCTGAAGCTTTACCCGGATCAACCTGTTGAAGTGCTGGCTGCCGACCTGCGCCGTGCGTTCTCCGGTATTGTGGCGGGTAACGTAAAAGAAGTCGGTATTCGCGCCATTGAAGAGTTTGGTCCTTACAAAATCAACGGCGATAAAGAGATTATGCGTCGTATGGACGACCTGCTACAGGGTTTTGTTGCCCAGCATCGTATGAAGCTGCCAGGCTCAGCCTACATCCCTTGCTACGAAATCTGCACGTAATCTCCGCTCCCCCGGTGACGTTTGTTGCCGGGTTTTCTCGTTTTTGGTCACTTACTCATCAACTCATTTCATTTGTTATATGAATGTTTCTTACCACCCTCACGCGACAAATATCATCACAGTTAATATGTCATACAATTTATGTTGCAACGCAAACGTTTCCCTATTTTCATAAACCGTATTTTATCGCTATGAAAAAGAAATTATCGCCATGATTAACTAAAAGTATTGATTTTTTCAGTTCAACCTACATATATTGCGCGCCCCGGAAGAAGTCAGATGTCGTTTAATGGGCAAATATTGCCCTTAAATTCTCTTTTACTTTTGATTTACAGAGTAAAGCGTTGGGATAATCTATCTTCCAAGTAGATTATTGTATTTGGGATCAAGATCACTGATAGATACATAACTTGTGTGTATCTTTCCGCCCTCAAATTATTACGGCGGTAAATGATTAAGCCATCGCCGATAGACAGATTTCATTTTTACGGTCAGGCACCTTCCCGGGCTGAACTGGCTAAAAGCTGAATTATTTGCATTCCTCCAGGAGAAATAGATGGAAACGACTCAAACCAGCACGATTGCGTCGAAAGACTCTCGTAGTGCCTGGCGCAAGACAGACACCATGTGGATGCTGGGCCTTTACGGCACGGCAATCGGCGCGGGCGTGCTGTTCCTGCCAATCAACGCCGGTGTTGGCGGTATGATCCCGCTGATCATCATGGCTATCCTTGCGTTCCCGATGACGTTTTTTGCTCACCGCGGCCTGACTCGCTTCGTACTGTCTGGTAAAAACCCGGGCGAAGACATCACCGAGGTTGTAGAAGAACACTTTGGTATTGGCGCAGGTAAACTGATTACCCTGCTCTATTTCTTCGCTATCTACCCGATCCTGCTGGTTTATAGCGTAGCAATCACCAATACAGTTGAAAGCTTCATGTCTCACCAGCTGGGTATGACACCACCGCCGCGTGCGATTCTGTCGCTGATCCTGATCGTGGGTATGATGACCATCGTTCGCTTCGGTGAGCAGATGATCGTTAAAGCGATGAGTATTCTGGTATTCCCGTTTGTTGGCGTACTGATGCTGCTGGCTCTGTACCTGATCCCGCAGTGGAACGGCGCAGCACTGGAAACGCTGTCTCTGGACACTGCATCTGCAACCGGGAACGGTCTGTGGATGACCCTGTGGCTGGCAATTCCGGTAATGGTGTTCTCGTTCAACCACTCTCCGATCATCTCTTCTTTCGCCGTTGCGAAGCGTGAAGAGTACGGCGATATGGCAGAACAGAAATGCTCGAAGATCCTTGCATTCGCACACATCATGATGGTGCTGACCGTAATGTTCTTCGTCTTCAGCTGCGTACTGAGCCTGACTCCGGCAGACCTGGCTGCGGCTAAAGAGCAGAACATCTCGATTCTGTCTTACCTGGCTAACCACTTTAACGCACCGGTTATCGCGTGGATGGCTCCGATTATCGCGATTATCGCTATCACCAAATCCTTCCTCGGCCACTACCTGGGCGCACGTGAAGGCTTCAACGGTATGGTGATTAAATCTCTGCGTGGTAAAGGTAAGTCTATCGAAATCAACAAGCTGAACCGTATCACTGCGCTGTTCATGCTGGTAACGACCTGGATTGTTGCCACCCTGAACCCGAGCATCCTGGGTATGATTGAAACCCTGGGCGGCCCAATCATCGCGATGATCCTGTTCCTGATGCCGATGTACGCAATTCAGAAAGTACCGGCAATGCGTAAGTACAGCGGTCACATCAGCAACGTATTCGTTGTCGTGATGGGTCTGATTGCAATCTCCGCAATCTTCTACTCTCTGTTCAGCTAAGTCCTTTCGCGCCGCTTTCGGGCGGCGCTTCCTCCGTTTTAACGCGATGTATTTCCTATGATTAGCGTATTCGATATTTTCAAAATCGGCATTGGCCCTTCCAGTTCTCATACCGTTGGACCAATGAAAGCGGGTAAACAATTTACCGACGATCTGATTGCCCATAATCTGCTTAAAGACGTGACCCGCGTGGTGGTTGACGTGTACGGCTCGCTCTCTCTGACCGGTAAAGGCCACCACACTGATATCGCCATTATTATGGGCCTGGCGGGTAACCTGCCGGATACCGTGGATATCGATTCCATCCCTGGTTTTATTCAGGATGTGAATACTCATGGTCGCCTGATGCTGGCAAACGGTCAGCATGAAGTGGAGTTCCCGGTTGATCAGTGCATGAACTTCCATGCAGACAACCTTTCTCTGCATGAAAACGGTATGCGCATTACCGCGCTGGCGGGCGATAAAGTCGTTTACAGCCAGACTTACTACTCTATTGGCGGTGGCTTTATCGTTGATGAAGAGCATTTTGGCCAGCAGAATAGCGCACCGGTTGAAGTTCCTTATCCGTACAGTTCAGCAGCCGATCTGCAAAAACATTGTCAGGAAACCGGGCTGTCACTCTCTGGCCTGATGATGAAAAATGAGCTGGCGCTGCACAGCAAAGAAGAGCTGGAACAGCACCTGGCGAACGTATGGGAAGTCATGCGTGGCGGTATTGAGCGCGGTATTTCCACCGAAGGCGTGTTGCCTGGCAAACTGCGCGTTCCACGCCGTGCTGCGGCACTACGCCGGATGCTGGTCAGCCAGGATAAAACCACCACTGACCCGATGGCGGTTGTTGACTGGATCAACATGTTTGCACTGGCAGTGAACGAAGAGAACGCTGCTGGCGGACGCGTGGTGACTGCGCCGACTAACGGTGCGTGCGGGATTATCCCGGCAGTGCTGGCGTACTACGACAAGTTTATCCGCGAAGTGAACGCTAACTCACTGGCTCGTTACCTGCTGGTAGCCAGTGCCATTGGTTCTCTTTATAAGATGAACGCGTCAATTTCTGGTGCTGAAGTCGGCTGCCAGGGTGAAGTTGGTGTGGCGTGCTCAATGGCGGCGGCTGGTCTGGCAGAGCTGTTAGGTGCAAGCCCGGCGCAGGTGTGCATCGCGGCGGAAATCGCCATGGAGCACAACCTCGGTCTGACGTGTGACCCGGTCGCCGGACAGGTACAGGTGCCATGCATCGAGCGTAACGCCATTGCGGCAGTAAAAGCGGTGAACGCCGCACGTATGGCGCTGCGCCGTACCAGCGAGCCGCGCGTCTGCCTCGATAAAGTTATCGAAACCATGTACGAAACAGGTAAAGATATGAACGCCAAGTACCGCGAAACCTCTCGCGGCGGCCTGGCAATGAAGATCGTTGCCTGCGATTAATCGCTCTCCAGAGGCCTCGTTTTGCGAGGCCTCTTCCCGATTTCTCATCCAGCCGTAGCCTGTTCCGGCATCGAATGTTACCCTTATCGCCTGATCTTTAAGGGGGTTATCGTGGCTGTTCATTTGCTTATTGTCGATGCACTGAATCTTATTCGTCGCATTCATGCCGTTCAGGGGTCGCCCTGTGTCGAAACCTGCCAGCATGCGCTCGATCAGCTCATTATGCACAGCCAGCCAACCCACGCGGTCGCCGTTTTTGATGATGAAAACCGCAGTAGCGGCTGGCGTCATCAGCGTTTACCAGATTACAAAGCGGGTCGACCGCCAATGCCGGAAGAGTTGCACGACGAGATGCCTGCATTACGCGCCGCCTTTGAGCAACGCGGCGTCCCGTGCTGGTCAACCAGCGGCAACGAAGCCGATGACTTAGCCGCCACGCTGGCGGTCAAAGTGACACAGGCCGGGCATCAGGCAACGATTGTTTCGACAGATAAAGGCTACTGTCAGTTACTTTCACCGACATTACGTATTCGTGATTACTTCCAGAAACGTTGGCTGGATGCGCCATTTATCGATAAAGAATTTGGCGTTCAACCGCAGCAGTTGCCCGATTACTGGGGACTTGCGGGGATCAGCAGTTCAAAGGTACCGGGTGTTGCGGGAATCGGACCAAAAAGCGCCACGCAGCTGCTGGTCGAGTTTCAGAGTCTGGAAGGGATATATGAGAATCTGGATGCGGTTGCCGAAAAGTGGCGCAAAAAATTAGAAACCCATAAAGAGATGGCGTTTCTGTGCCGCGATATTGCCCGCTTACAAACCGATTTGCATATCGACGGCAATTTACAGCAATTGCGGTTGGTACGGTAACGGCGAGCCGGATACGCCGCAAACGTCGTATCCGGCATTATCACATCAGCGCATTTACCAGGCGGTATGGTAAAGCTCTACAATATCCTCAAGCGTTGCTTCACGCGGGTTGCCACCGGTACAAACATCATCCAGTGCCGCCTGCGCCAGTGCCGGAATGTCTTCCTTGCGTACACCAACATCACGCAAATGTGGCGGAATACCGACATCACGGTTGAGAGCAAACACCGCTTCAACAGCGGCATTACGCGCCTCTTCCAGGCTCATACCTTCCACTTTCACGCCCATAACGCGCGCGATATCGCGGTACTTCTCACCGGTAAAGTCAGCGTTATAACGCATGACATGCGGTAACAGGATGGCGTTCGCAACACCGTGTGGAGTGTTATAAAACGCGCCCAGTGGATGCGCCATACCATGCACCAACCCTAACCCAACATTCGAGAAGCCCATACCCGCAACATACTGCCCGAGCGCCATTTCTTCTCCGGCATCCTTATCACCAGCAACCGATCCTCGCAGCGCCCCAGCAATGATTTCAATCGCTTTAATGTGCAGTGCATCGGTTAGCGCCCACGCGCCACGGGTAATATACCCCTCAATAGCATGAGTGAGCGCATCGACACCCGTCGCAGCTTTCAGCGCTGGAGGCATACCATCCATCATGTCAGCGTCAATAAACGCCACCTGCGGGATATCATGCGGATCAACGCAAACAAACTTGCGCCGTTTCTCTTCGTCAGTGATCACGTAGTTAATGGTCACTTCTGCCGCAGTACCTGCTGTGGTAGGAATTGCCAGAATCGGTACACTGGGTTTATTGGTCGGGGAAAGCCCTTCCAGGCTACGCACATCGGCAAACTCCGGGTTGTTGCTGATAATGCCAATCGCTTTACAAGTATCCTGTGGAGAACCACCACCAATAGCGATCAGGTAATCCGCGCCGCTATTCTGGAATACACCGAGCCCTTCTTTGACGACAGTAATTGTTGGGTTGGGCACTACGCCGTCGTAAATCGCCCATGCCAGCCCTGCAGCATCCATCTTATCGGTCACTTTCGCCACCACGCCGCATTGCACCAGCGTTTTATCGGTGACGATCAGCGCCTTCTGATAACCACGGCGTTTCACCTCATCGGTTAAAGCCCCAACAGCACCCCGACCAAACCATGCCGTTTCGTTCAGAATCATTCTGTTAGCCATCATCCTTCTCCTTGTTGCTTTACGAAATTACTCTTCAATTCGTAACCCATAGGTTTTGAATTTCTCCAGCACTACGGCAATCTCTTCATCGCTCAGCACTGGCACCGGGTCCGTAATCGCCAGGGTCGTCAGGTAAAGTTGCGCCAGCACTTCAACTTCATGCGCCAGCCATAACGCTTTTTCCAGATTCACCTCACAAGCGATAAGCCCATGATGTTGTAACAAAGTTGCCTTACGATTTTTGAGAGCCAGCGCAACATGTTCAGAAAGTTCGCGTGTTCCAAAGGTCGCATAAGGCGCGCAAGGAATAGAATTACCGCCAGCCGCCGCAATCATGTAGTGAATAGCGGGGATCGATCGGTTAAGAATGGAAACTGCCGTGCAATGAACGGCATGATTGTGAACAACCGCGTTGGCATCCGGTCTGCTTTGATAGGCTGCCATATGGAAACGCCATTCGCTTGAGGGGAGCTTTCCTTCCTCATGTTTACCGTTGCCATCAATAAAGACAATATGCGACTCCGTCAGTTTTTCATATGGAATGCCTGTAGGCGTAATCAGCATCCCATCCTGATAACGTACACTGACGTTCCCCGCTGTCCCCTGGTTCAGTCCCAGGCGGGTCATTTCCAGGCAAGTGTCAATAATCTGACGAGCAAGTTTATTTCGTTCCATTAGCTACCTCTCTCTGATTCAAAACAGGGCAATAATGTTGTTCCTTTCACACTATTGAATTAGCCGTTTAATTACCCACCATCTTCTTCCTGATTAACAAGAAAGAAATTCACAAGCTTATATTTTGTGACCTGGTTCAACTAATCACAGTAAATAACTGCAAGTTCTCTTTTTATAACCCCATTAAAAATGACCGCTCTTAAAAATATTTATCAAAACGGTCATTTTTCTATTCCTCCAAGCCCGGAATGACCGTTTTCGGCACAAACAATTAATACGGTCATCTGATTTGTGTTTTTTATGATTTATTTTCTGAAACGGGCATGAAATTTCGATTATTAAAGTGATGGTAGTCACATAAAGTCACCTTCTAGCTAATAAGTGTGACCGCCGTCATATTACAGAGCGTTTTTTATTTGAAAATGAATCCATGAGTTCATTTCAGACAGGCAAATATTCACTGATATGAAGCCCGAACTCGCTGGTTTTGCACTTTTGAAAACATAACCGATTACGTGCTTAAGCTTCTGAACCTAAGAGGATGCTATGGGAAACACATCAATACAAACGCAGAGTTACCGTGCGGTAGATAAAGATGCAGGGCAAAGCAGAAGTTACATTATTCCATTCGCGCTGCTGTGCTCACTGTTTTTTCTTTGGGCGGTAGCCAATAACCTTAACGACATTTTATTACCTCAATTCCAGCAGGCTTTTACGCTGACAAATTTCCAGGCTGGCCTGATCCAATCGGCCTTTTACTTTGGTTATTTCATTATCCCAATCCCTGCTGGGATATTGATGAAAAAACTCAGTTATAAAGCAGGGATTATTACCGGGTTATTTTTATATGCCTTGGGTGCTGCATTATTCTGGCCCGCCGCAGAAATAATGAACTACACCTTATTTTTAGTTGGCCTATTTATTATTGCAGCCGGATTAGGTTGTCTGGAAACTGCCGCAAACCCTTTTGTTACGGTATTAGGGCCGGAAAGTAGTGGTCACTTCCGCTTAAATCTTGCGCAAACATTTAACTCGTTTGGCGCAATTATCGCGGTTGTCTTTGGGCAAAGTCTTATTTTGTCTAACGTGCCACATCAATCGCAAGACGTTCTCGATAAAATGTCTCCAGAGCAATTGAGTGCGTATAAACACAGCCTGGTATTATCGGTACAGACACCTTATATGATCATCGTGGCTATCGTGTTACTGGTCGCCCTGCTGATCATGCTGACGAAATTCCCGGCATTGCAGAGTGATAATCACAGTGACGCCAAACAAGGATCGTTCTCCGCATCGCTTTCTCGCCTGGCGCGTATTCGCCACTGGCGCTGGGCGGTATTAGCGCAATTCTGCTATGTCGGCGCACAAACGGCCTGCTGGAGCTATTTGATTCGCTACGCTGTAGAAGAAATTCCAGGTATGACTGCAGGCTTTGCCGCTAACTATTTAACCGGAACCATGGTGTGCTTCTTTATTGGTCGTTTCACCGGTACCTGGCTCATCAGTCGCTTCGCACCACACAAAGTCCTGGCCGCCTACGCATTAATCGCTATGGCACTGTGCCTGATCTCAGCCTTCGCTGGCGGTCATGTGGGCTTAATAGCCCTGACTTTATGCAGCGCCTTTATGTCGATTCAGTACCCAACAATCTTCTCGCTGGGCATTAAGAATCTCGGCCAGGACACCAAATATGGTTCGTCCTTCATCGTTATGACCATTATTGGCGGCGGTATTGTCACTCCGGTCATGGGTTTTGTCAGTGACGCGGCGGGCAACATCCCCACTGCTGAACTGATCCCCGCACTCTGCTTCGCGGTCATCTTTATCTTTGCCCGTTTCCGTTCTCAAACGGCAACTAACTGAACATATTTTCCGAATAAAGTGAGGAATCTGTAATGAAAAAAATCAGCTTACCGAAAATTGGTATCCGCCCGGTTATTGACGGTCGTCGCATGGGTGTTCGTGAGTCGCTTGAAGAACAAACAATGAATATGGCGAAAGCTACGGCCGCACTGCTGACCGAGAAACTGCGCCATGCCTGCGGAGCTGCCGTCGAGTGTGTCATTTCCGATACCTGTATCGCGGGTATGGCTGAAGCCGCTGCTTGCGAAGAAAAATTCAGCAGTCAGAATGTAGGCCTCACCATTACGGTAACGCCTTGCTGGTGCTATGGCAGTGAAACCATCGACATGGATCCAACCCGCCCGAAAGCCATTTGGGGCTTTAACGGCACTGAACGTCCCGGCGCTGTTTACCTGGCAGCGGCTCTGGCAGCTCACAGCCAGAAAGGCATCCCGGCATTCTCCATTTACGGTCATGACGTTCAGGATGCCGATGACACATCGATTCCTGCCGATGTTGAAGAAAAACTGCTGCGCTTTGCCCGCGCCGGTTTGGCCGTCGCCAGCATGAAAGGTAAAAGCTATCTGTCGCTGGGCGGCGTTTCGATGGGTATCGCCGGTTCTATTGTTGATCACAACTTCTTTGAATCCTGGCTGGGAATGAAAGTCCAGGCGGTGGATATGACCGAACTGCGTCGCCGTATCGATCAGCAGATTTACGACGAAGCCGAACTGGAAATGGCGCTGGCCTGGGCTGATAAAAACTTCCGCTATGGCGAAGATGAAAATAACAAACAGTATCAACGTAATGCCGAGCAAAGCCGCGCAGTTCTGCGCGAAAGTTTACTGATGGCGATGTGTATCCGCGACATGATGCAAGGCAACAGCAAACTGGCCGATATTGGTCGCGTGGAAGAATCACTTGGCTACAACGCCATCGCTGCGGGCTTCCAGGGGCAACGTCACTGGACCGATCAATATCCCAATGGTGACACCGCCGAAGCGATCCTCAACAGTTCATTTGACTGGAATGGCGTGCGCGAACCCTTTGTCGTGGCGACCGAAAACGACAGTCTTAACGGCGTGGCAATGCTAATGGGTCACCAGCTCACCGGCACCGCTCAGGTATTTGCCGATGTGCGTACCTACTGGTCACCAGAAGCAATTGAGCGTGTAACGGGGCATAAACTCGATGGACTGGCAGAACACGGCATCATCCATTTGATCAACTCAGGTTCTGCTGCGCTGGACGGTTCCTGTAAACAACGCGACAGCGAAGGTAACCCGACGATGAAGCCACACTGGGAAATCTCTCAGCAAGAGGCTGACGCTTGCCTCGCCGCTACCGAATGGTGCCCGGCGATCCACGAATACTTCCGTGGCGGCGGTTACTCTTCCCGCTTCCTTACCGAAGGCGGCGTCCCGTTCACCATGACTCGTGTCAACATCATCAAAGGCCTGGGACCGGTACTGCAAATCGCGGAAGGCTGGAGCGTGGAATTGCCGAAGGATGTGCATGACATCCTCAACAAACGCACCAACTCAACCTGGCCAACCACCTGGTTTGCACCGCGCCTCACCGGTAAAGGGCCGTTTACGGATGTGTACTCGGTAATGGCGAACTGGGGCGCTAACCATGGGGTTCTGACCATCGGCCACGTTGGCGCAGACTTTATCACTCTCGCCTCCATGCTGCGTATCCCGGTATGTATGCACAACGTTGAAGAGACCAAAGTGTATCGTCCTTCTGCCTGGGCTGCGCACGGCATGGATATTGAAGGCCAGGATTACCGCGCTTGCCAGAACTACGGTCCGTTGTACAAGCGTTAATACATTACTCCCTGATGTGATGCCCGGTCGCTCCGGCTACCGGGCCTGAACAAGCAAGAGTGGTTAGCCGGATAAGCAATGTTATCCGGCTATATTGCAGGAGCGATTATGAAACAAGAAGTTATCCTGGTACTCGACTGTGGCGCGACCAATGTCAGGGCCATCGCGGTTAATCGGCAGGGCAAAATTGTTGCCCGCGCCTCAACGCCTAATGCCAGCGATATCGCGATGGAAAACAACACCTGGCACCAGTGGTCTTTAGACGCCATTTTGCAACGCTTTGCTGATTGCTGTCGGCAAATCAATAGTGAACTGACTGAATGCCACATCCGCGGTATCGCCGTCACCACCTTTGGTGTGGATGGCGCTCTGGTAGATAAGCAAGGCAATCTGCTCTATCCGATCATTAGCTGGAAATGTCCGCGAACAGCAGCGGTTATGGACAATATTGAACAGTTGATCTCCGCACAGCGGTTGCAGGCTATTTCTGGCGTCGGAGCCTTTAGTTTCAATACGTTATATAAGTTGGTGTGGTTGAAAGAAAATCATCCACAACTGCTGGAACGCGCGCACGCCTGGCTCTTCATTTCGTCGCTGATTAACCACCGTTTAACCGGCGAATTCACTACTGATATCACGATGGCCGGAACCAGCCAGATGCTGGATATCCAGCAACGCGATTTCAGTCCGCAAATTTTACAAGCCACCGGTATTCCACGCCGACTCTTCCCTCGTCTGGTGGAAGCGGGTGAACAGATTGGTACGCTACAGAACAGCGCCGCAGCAATGCTCGGCTTACCCGTTGGCATACCGGTGATTTCCGCAGGTCACGATACCCAGTTCGCCCTTTTTGGCGCAGGTGCCGAACAAAATGAACCCGTGCTCTCCTCCGGTACATGGGAAATTTTAATGGTTCGCAGCGCCCAGGTTGATACTTCGCTGTTAAGTCAGTACGCCGGTTCCACCTGCGAACTGGATAGCCAGGCAGGGTTGTATAACCCAGGTATGCAATGGCTGGCATCCGGCGTGCTGGAATGGGTGAGAAAACTGTTCTGGACGGCTGAAACACCCTGGCAAATGTTGATTGAAGAGGCTCGTCTGATCGCGCCTGGCGCGGATGGCGTGAAAATGCAGTGTGATTTATTGTCGTGTCAGAACGCTGGCTGGCAAGGAGTGACGCTTAATACTACGCGGGGGCATTTCTATCGCGCGGCGCTGGAAGGGTTAACTGCGCAATTACAGCGCAATCTACAGATGCTGGAAAAAATCGGGCACTTTAAAGCCTCTGAATTATTGTTAGTCGGCGGAGGAAGTCGCAACACATTGTGGAATCAGATTAAAGCCAATATGCTTGATATTCCGGTAAAAGTTCTCGACGATGCCGAAACGACCGTCGCAGGAGCTGCGCTGTTCGGTTGGTATGGCGTAGGGGAATTTAACAGCCCGGAAGAAGCCCGTGCACAGATTCATTATCAGTACCGTTATTTCTACCCGCAAACTGAACCTGAATTTATAGAGGAAGTGTGAAATGCTGAAAACAATTTCGCCGTTAATTTCTCCCGAACTATTGAAAGTGCTGGCAGAGATGGGACATGGAGATGAAATTATTTTTTCCGATGCTCACTTTCCCGCCCATTCGATGGGACCGCAGGTGATCCGCGCTGATGGCCTGTTGGTGAGCGACTTGCTCCAGGCGATTATCCCGTTATTTGAACTGGACAGTTACGCACCGCCGCTGGTGATGATGGCAGCGGTAGAAGGTGACACTCTCGATCCTGAAGTAGAACGACGTTACCGTAATGCGCTTTCACTACAAGCCCCGTGTCCTGACATCATCCGCATCAATCGTTTTGCGTTTTATGAACGGGCGCAAAAAGCCTTTGCGATCGTTATCACAGGCGAACGAGCGAAGTACGGGAATATTCTTTTAAAAAAAGGGGTAACACCGTAATCTCATACCGGTACGCCCGCATGACGCGGGCGGTTATCGAATGATGGGGTGAAAAATATGAAAGCGGCACGCCAGCAAGCGATAGTCGACCTGCTGCTGAACCATACCAGCCTGACCACGGAAGCTCTCTCTGAACAGCTAAAGGTCAGTAAAGAAACCATTCGTCGCGATCTCAATGAATTACAGACGCAGGGTAAAATTCTGCGCAATCATGGACGCGCTAAATATATCCACCGTCAAAATCAAGACAGTGGCGATCCCTTTCACATCAGGCTGAAAAGCCATTATGCGCATAAAGCAGATATCGCGCGCGAGGCGCTCGCGTGGATTGAAGAAGGGATGGTGATAGCCTTAGACGCCAGTTCAACTTGCTGGTATCTGGCACGCCAGTTGCCTGACATCAACATTCAGGTCTTCACCAATAGCCATCCGATTTGCCATGAACTCGGTAAACGCGAACGCATTCAACTGATCAGTTCCGGCGGCACACTTGAGCGCAAATATGGCTGTTACGTCAATCCCTCGCTGATTTCCCAACTTAAATCGCTGGAAATCGATCTGTTTATTTTTTCTTGTGAAGGGATCGATAGCAGCGGCGCACTGTGGGACTCCAATGCCATCAACGCTGATTACAAATCGATGCTATTAAAACGTGCCGCGCAATCGTTGTTATTGATTGATAAAAGTAAATTTAATCGTTCAGGGGAAGCCCGCATCGGGCATCTGGATGAGGTAACGCACATTATTTCTGATGAGCGCCAGGTTGCAACTTCTTTGGTAATAGCCTGACGGAAAGGGTAGCAGGCCGGAGACGACGCCCCGGCCTTGCCTGTTATCGCTCGTCGCGACGACCACCCACCGCAGCCCAGATGCGGCGGACGTGCACCGTCACTTCTTCGCGATCGTGATACAACTGCCGCGCCTGAATCTGAGCATTTATGCCATGTTCATCAAGCTGTGCCTGAATATACGCCAGATTGTGTGACACTTCTTCGTAGCGTTTTTTCATCGGCAGTTTGAGGTTGAAAATGGTTTCACGACACCAGCCATTAACCAGCCACTGCGCCATCAATGCCGCAACTTTCGCCGGTTTTTCAACCATATCGCATACCATCCAGGAGATATTGCTGCGCGTCGGACGGAATTTGAAACCGTCTTCCCGCAGCCACGTCACCTGTCCGGTATCCATCAGACTTTGCGCCATCGGGCCGTTGTCGACGGAATAAACCCACATGTTGCGCTTCACCAGTTGGTAGGTCCAGCCGCCAGGGCAAGCGCCTAAATCCACCGCCCACATCCCGTTCGCCAGGCGTTCATCCCACTCATCCGCAGGAATAAACACATGAAATGCCTCTTCCAGTTTGAGTGTGGAACGACTCGGCGCATCTGCCGGAAATTTCAGGCGCGGAATGCCCATATAGAACGGCGAATTATTGTTGCTGTATGAGTAACCGGTATAGCAGCAGCCTGGTGCAATAAAGAATACATGCACAACCGGACGCTTCGGCGTTTCATAGTTCGCCAGCACCCCAGCATCGCGCAAGGCAGCGCGTAGCGGCACGGTGAATTTACGGCAGAATTTCAGCAACTCTTTGCTTTCGTTGGTATCGGCAACTTCAACACGCAGTTCACCGCCCTTCTCTACTACACCCTGTAACATGCCGACAATGGGGGTAATACGATCTTCTGGCGGCAAATGCTGCAGGAGTTCCCCCACCACAAACCACTGGCGGGCAAAAATTAATGAACTGAACGGCAGCTCACGGATTAACTTATCGCCATCATCAGGTTGATAACATTCATAAATGACATAACCCGCATTCTCTTTCACGCGGGCAAAACCGAAAATTTCCCGCTGGCCGGCTTTATCGGTAATTTCTGCGGCGCACTCTTTTTCAAACCCCGGACGGCACAGCAATACAACCTTATTCATGACTTACGCCCTTGCGCTTTAAACGGATAGCACCAACTAACATTAACGCCCAGCCCGCAAGGAAGCTCACGCCGCCAACCGGAGTGACAAACGCCCACAAACGCAGATGGGACAGTGCCAGGCAATAAAGGCTGCCGCTGAACAGCACCGTGCCTAACGCGAGGAAAACGCTACTCCAGTAAAACCAGATACTGATGCGACGCTGCATTGCCACCGCCAGACCTAAGATCGCCAGCGTATGAAACGCCTGGTATTCGAGACCGGTCTGGATCCAGCCCATCTCAACGGCCCCCATGGTTTTACTTAACACATGCGCGCCAAAAGCGCCCAGAGCCACAAAAATGAAGCCGCTAATGGCGGCGAAAATCAGCATAAAACGGCTGGTCATGGTCGTACCCTACGTAAATTATTGTTCATAACGAAAGCGGAATTTTTCTTGTTCAGCAGCGGCTTTCGCCAGGATCCATTGACGAAAGGCGGCTATTTTACCCAGTTCTGCCTGGCTGTCATGACAAACCAGATAAAAAGCGTTTTTACTGACCAGAACATCATTAAACGGGCAAACAAGACGTCCGGCCTCGATTTCAGATTGCGCCATCACGTTATTTGCCAGCGCCACTCCCTGCCCGTGGATAGCCGCTTGCAGCACCATGGCGCTATGGCTAAAAATTGGCCCTTGCTGAACGTTGATATGATTTAACCCCAACTGTCGGGTATATGTCTGCCAGTCACGGCGCGACGCATCATGTAATAACGTATGTTTAGCCAGATCTTCCGGGGTCTTCAAGGGTTTTTCGCCAGTCAGCAGTAGCGGCGAACACACCGGCAATAAATATTCGGCGTACAGTTTTTCCACCCGTAGCCCCGGCCAGTTGCCCCGACCATAAAATATCGCCACATCAACATCATCCGCCAGCTTATCTTCCTGACGATCAACCGCCTGGATTCGAACGTCAATTCCCGGATAAGCTGAATTAAAGCTGGAAAGTCGCGGAACCAACCAATGAATGGCGAAACTGGGGAGTAAACTGACCGTCAACGCCCCCTTGGCGCTACGGGCCTGGAGTTTACGCGTCGCTTCGGTTAATTGCGAAAATATCTCTTTGATATCGAGGAAATAGCTTTGCCCTTCCTCGGTCAGCAGGAGTGAACGATTACGGCGGCGGAACAGTTTTAGCCCCAAAAAATCCTCAAGAGACTTGATTTGATGACTTACTGCGGCCTGGGTCACAAAAAGCTCTTCTGCTGCGCGAGTGAAACTTAAATGGCGTGCTGCAGCATCAAAAACTCGTAAGGCATTTAGCGGTGGTAATCGTTTAGACATGGCTTTTAAACTTTGATGTTAAATGAATTTAACAATTAGATCACACTGTGTAACCTATTAGTTTTTTTAATCTGAGCCATTATAAATTGTCCGTTGAGCTTCTACCAGCAAATACCTATAGTGGCGGCACTTCCTGAGCCGGAACGAAAAGTTTTATCGGAATGCGTGTTCTGGTGAACTTTTGGCTTACGGTTGTGATGTTGTGTTGTTGTGTTTGCAATTGGTCTGCGATTCAGACCATGGTAGCAAAGCTACCTTTTTTCACTTCCTGTACATTTACCCTGTCTGTCCATAGTGATTAATGTAGCACCGCCTAATTGCGGTGCTTTTTTTTACCTTGCGATCGCGAATTACTGATCCAGTTCGACCATCTCTTTCACGTCAGTACGGTTGATCTGCTGTTTGTTGCCATTAGCGTCTTTATACGAAATCATACCGGTATCGTTATCAGTCTGTGGTTTGCCGTCAGAGACGATGGTACGTCCGTCATTGGTGTGCATCACATAGTTCGAACCGGAACAGGCGCTCAGGGCAAAAGTCAGCATACAGGCAGAAATAATTGCGGCAGTCTTTTTCATCATCTTCTCCTTAAAGCGATTAATAAATCTTAATAGTATTGATTAACAGGCTAAAATTAACGCCTAACACTATTCAGCATATGTTACTGACGCGGCTTCGCCAGGATATCCAGATAATTCTGATGGTTAGCACTCTCCTTGTATCAAAGTGAATTTTGCGTCACGATCGGTGCATCAAGCCGAGGAGTACCATGAACGTTTTTAATCCCGCGCAGTTTCGCGCCCAGTTTCCCGCACTACAGGATGCGGGCGTCTATCTCGACAGCGCCGCGACCGCGCTTAAACCTGAAGCCGTGGTTGAAGCCACCCAACAGTTTTACAGTCTGAGCGCCGGAAACGTCCATCGCAGCCAGTTTGCCGAAGCCCAACGCCTGACCGCGCGTTATGAAGCTGCACGAGAGAAAGTGGCGCAATTACTGA
Organism: Escherichia sp. XD33; assembly: GCF_019375075.1. Taxonomy (NCBI): domain Bacteria; kingdom Pseudomonadati; phylum Pseudomonadota; class Gammaproteobacteria; order Enterobacterales; family Enterobacteriaceae; genus Escherichia; species Escherichia sp. XD33. The sequence continues at coordinate 57,662 of NZ_JAENDM010000016.1, read as the reverse complement.
ATGCACCGGATGATAAAACTATCGTCTGGACGCGCGGCACCACTGAATCCATCAACATGGTGGCACAATGCTATGCGCGTCCGCGTCTGCAACCGGGCGATGAGATTATTGTCAGCGTGGCAGAACACCACGCCAACCTCGTCCCCTGGCTGATGGTCGCCCAACAAACTGGAGCCAAAGTGGTGAAATTGCCGCTTAATGCGCAGCGACTGCCGGATGTCGATTTGTTGCCAGAACTGATTACTCCCCGTAGTCGGATTCTGGCGTTGGGTCAGATGTCGAACGTTACTGGCGGTTGCCCGGATCTGGCGCGAGCGATTACCTTTGCTCATTCAGCCGGGATGGTGGTGATGGTTGATGGTGCTCAGGGGGCAGTGCATTTCCCCGCGGATGTTCAGCAACTGGATATTGATTTCTATGCTTTTTCAGGTCACAAACTGTATGGCCCGACAGGTATCGGCGTGCTGTATGGTAAATCAGAACTGCTGGAGGCGATGTCGCCCTGGCTGGGCGGCGGCAAAATGGTTCACGAAGTGAGTTTTGACGGCTTCACGACTCAATCTGCGCCGTGGAAACTGGAAGCTGGAACGCCAAATGTCGCTGGTGTCATAGGATTAAGCGCGGCGCTGGAATGGCTGGCAGATTACGATATCAACCAGGCCGAAAGCTGGAGCCGTAGCTTAGCAACGCTGGCGGAAGATGCGCTGGCGAAACGTCCCGGCTTTCGTTCATTCCGCTGCCAGGATTCCAGCCTGCTGGCCTTTGATTTTGCTGGCGTTCATCATAGCGATATGGTGACGCTGCTGGCGGAGTACGGTATTGCCCTGCGGGCCGGGCAGCATTGCGCTCAGCCGCTACTGGCAGAATTAGGCGTAACCGGCACACTGCGCGCCTCTTTTGCGCCATATAATACAAAGAGTGATGTGGATGCGCTGGTGAATGCCGTTGACCGCGCGCTGGAATTATTGGTGGATTAATGACAAACCCGCAATTCGCCGGACATCCGTTCGGCACAACCGTAACCGCAGAAACGTTACGCAATACCTTCGCACCGTTGACGCAATGGGAAGATAAATATCGCCAGTTGATCATGCTGGGGAAACAGCTTCCGGCATTGCCAGACGAGTTAAAAGCGCAGGCTAAAGAGATTGCCGGATGCGAAAACCGCGTCTGGCTGGGATATACAGTGGCTGAAAACGGCAAAATGCATTTCTTTGGCGACAGCGAAGGGCGCATTGTGCGCGGCCTGCTGGCGGTGTTGTTGACTGCCGTTGAGGGGAAAACCGCCGCCGAGTTGCAGGCACAGTCACCACTGGCATTGTTTGATGAGCTGGGATTACGTGCGCAGCTTAGCGCCTCACGCAGCCAGGGGTTAAATGCGTTAAGCGAGGCGATTATCGCTGCGACGAAGCAGGTTTAAGCACAGAACCGGGTCGGATAAGACGTTCGCGTCTCATCCGACCTGATTGTTTAACCCTGACGCGCCGCTTTCGCCATCATCTTCTTCAGCGCATGAGAAACCGCAACAAACCCAAAGGTGGCGGTCACCATCGTTGCCGCGCCAAATCCAGATGCACAATCCATCCGCTTCGGCCCTTCTGCCGTGGCTTTCATCGCACACACCGTACCGTCTGACTGCGGGTACACCAGCGCTTCAGTAGAAAACACGCAATCCACGCCGAGCTTACCTTTACTGTTTTTCACTACGCCAAAATCGCTTTTCAGGCGCTCGCGCAACTTCGCCGCCAGCGGGTCCTGAATCGTTTTCGCCAGATCGGTAACCTGAATCTGCGTCGGTTCAATCTGCCCACCCGCGCCACCGGTTGTGACCAGTGGGATTTTATTGCGCCGACAATAAGCAATCAGCGCCGCTTTGGGCCGTACACTATCAATGGCATCAATCACGTACGAATAACCCACGCTCATATACTGCGCTACGTTATCCGGCGTCACGAAATCATCCACCACCGTTACACGGCACTCCGGGTTAATCTGGCGAATACGCTCCGCCATAACTTCCGCTTTTGCCAGCCCAACGTTATCGCGCAGGGCATGAATTTGCCGATTGGTATTGGTGACGCACACATCATCCATATCGATAAGCGTGATTGCGCCAATCCCCGTGCGCGCCAGCGCTTCCGCCGCCCAGGAACCGACACCACCGATACCAACCACACAAATATGCGCGTCAGCAAACAGTTGCAACGCTTTTTCACCATACAGACGCGCTGTGCCACCAAAACGCTGACGCCATGCATCACTAATTACCACAGACATAGCACCTCAGAATTAAAAAGGGCGAGGTTATCCCTCACCCTAAACGCATAAATGCCTGATGCGCTACGCTTATCAGGCCTACATAACTCCTGCAATATTTTGGATTTGCATGATTTGTAGGCCGGATAAGGCGTTCACGCCGCATCCGGCATGAACAACGCGCACTTAGTCAATAATCAGGATGTGAGGTTACCCCTCACCCTGTCATATCCGTAAAAACGGCATACAGAATATCACATCAGCCGCTAAAGACGTTACCTGCGCCCGGGGCGGTTTTCAGCACCCAGACACGTCCATAGTGGTTGTACCAACCTGCGCGGTGTCCGGCTTCCGGCCCGATCCCTTGATAGATATCGAAGTGTTGGCCTTTGATTGCACCACCGACATCCAGCGCCACCATCAGACGCAGTTCGTACTGACCATTAAATTTGCCGTTATTATCCAGCAACGGCACTTCTGCCAGCAAGGTAGTACCTGGCGGAATAATGGAACGATCAGAGGCAACTGACGCGCGACCAACCAGCGGCACCGCACTTGCCCCTTTCACCGGTGCAAAAGATTGCGGTTTAAAGAAAACGAAAGACGGGTTCTGTTCCAGCAGCTCGCGAACCTCCGCTTCACTGTGTGTTTCGCCCCAGTGACGAATCGCCTGCATCGACATATCTTCTTTTTTCACTTCGCCACGGTCGATCAACACCTTACCGATGCTGCGATAGGCATGACCGTTTTTCCCTGCATAGCTGAAAAAGTTAAGCGGACTGCCATCACCAAAGTCGATATACCCACTACCCTGCACATCCATAATGAAGTTATCCATCAGGGAGTTACTGTAAGCGAGAATATATTTATCACTCAATGCCCCCGCGTAGATCTCCGCACGAGACGGCAGACGACCACGTTTTGGCGGCATACGGTAAATAGGATACTGGAACTCGCCCTGGCGGGTATGGCGCGCCTGAATTACCGGCGTGTAATAGCCTGTAAACTGCACGTTACCATAGTTGTCGGCACCTTCCATCTGCCAGGCATCAATGCCGAACTGGCGCATATTGCGGGTATCACCGCCTGCGCGCAGCCACTCTTGCACCGCGTTATAAACATTACTCTGGTTGCCATACAGACGCGGTGACGAATTACGGATATGGTTAATTTGCTCGGCAAAATCACCGGCGTTAATCGGCGCGCCAACGGCATCTGGCTGGTTCACCAGAGAGAAAGGCTGGGTAAATTTCCCGTCTTTATATTGCTGTCCGCGATCGGTTGGTTTGGAAGAGCAGGCGGCAAGCATTGCCACAACCGTGCCCATAAGAAGGTACTTTACCCAACGTCCTTTCATTGTTCTCTTCTTCAGGTTAAAAAATAAGGCGCAACGAAGATAACAAACCGCCGCGTTTAATGAAATGAGCAGCCTCTCCCTGACGCAAATGTTGCACAAAAAATAGGCTTTAGTGATTTGTTTTTGTTCAAAATCATGCCAAATCCGTGATCGGGGTAAAAAAAAGGTTGCATGAAAACGCGAGCGGAGTATAGTGCGCATCCACGGACGCGGGGTGGAGCAGCCTGGTAGCTCGTCGGGCTCATAACCCGAAGGTCGTCGGTTCAAATCCGGCCCCCGCAACCAATTAAAATTTGATGAAGTAAAGCAGTACGGTGACGCGGGGTGGAGCAGCCTGGTAGCTCGTCGGGCTCATAACCCGAAGGTCGTCGGTTCAAATCCGGCCCCCGCAACCAATCAAATTTGATGAAGTAAAAGCAGTACGGTGACGCGGGGTGGAGCAGCCTGGTAGCTCGTCGGGCTCATAACCCGAAGGTCGTCGGTTCAAATCCGGCCCCCGCAACCAATTATTGAACACCCTAACGGGTGTTTTTTTGTTTCTGGTCTCCCATAAAAAAGCGCCATTCAGCGCCTTTTTATCATCCCCTTCTCGCCAGCGTCGCCCCATCGGCAAAATACGCTTTAATCCCCGCAAGAATAGACTCCGCAACTTCCTGCTGGAAAGTCGCCGTTTTCAGTTTACGCTCTTCCTCAACGTTACTGATAAACGCCGTTTCGACCAGAATGGAGGGAATATCTGGTGCCTTTAGTACGGCAAACCCGGCCTGTTCAACTTGATTTTTATGCAGCTTGTTGATTTTACCGAGCTTATTCAGTACCGCTTTACCAAACTTCAGGCTGTCGGCAATGGTCAGCGACTGTACCATATCGAACATGGTGTGGTCGACATAGCGGTCACCGCTTTTGCTCACGCCACCAATCAAGTCCGAGGCGTTCTGGGTTTGTGCCAGATATTTTGCCGCAGTACTGGTTGCACCTTTGGTTGAGAGCGCAAACACAGAGGAACCGCTCGGCTGACGACTGGTAAAGGCGTCGGCATGGATAGAGACAAACAGGTCAGCACGCTGTTTCTGGGCTTTTGCTACGCGCACTTGCAATGGAATGAAGATGTCTTCATTGCGCGTCATGTACACCTTCATATTGCCCTCTTTCTCGATCAGAGAGCGCAAACGGCGAGCTATTTGCAATACCACATCTTTTTCGCGCGTTTTGTATTTCCCCACCGCACCGGAGTCTTCGCCACCGTGGCCAGGGTCAAGCATAATGACAATCGGACGATCGCGCCCTGCTTTACCCGGTTGTGGACCACTTTGCGCTGGCGGCACCTGCTTTTCGAGGTCGCCTTTGTTGTAATCCTCCAGCAGCGCCAGCAGCGGGTCCTGCATATCCTGTGCATTGGCCGGATAGAGGTCCATCACCAGACGCTCTTTAAACCCGGCGACCGGCGCAAGGGCAAACAGCTGCGGTTTTACGTTTTGCTTTAATTCAAAAACCATCCGTACGGTTTGCGGGTCAAATTGCCCGACGCGCGCCGACTTGATGAACGGGTCGTCTGCACGAATTTGTGCCGCCATCCCCTTGAGTACCGAGTTCAGGTTTACATCTTCGATATCCACCACCACGCGTTCAGGGTTACTCAACGCGAACTGCTTATATTTCAGCTGACGATTTGATTCCACCGTCACGCGGGTGTAGCTGGACGCAGGCCAGACGCGCACCGCCACGACCTGGCTGACCGCAGCCAGACTGACCTGACTTACGCTCAATAGCCACATGGCACCCGCGCCTTGCAGTAAACGACGACGGCTGATTGCAGTGTTGGATCCTGACATGCCTCTCCCGAGCAAAAGAAATCTAAGCTGTGTAACAAGTAAACGACTAATTTGACCGGAAACTTTAGCGAAAGACGCATAATCTGTCATCTAATAAACGGTAAACATTCTTTTTATATTCACGGCATTACTGATAAAAAAGTCGCTCTCGCATAAAATTTACACTTGCACCCTGCGAAAAAACAGAATAAAAATACACTAATTTCGAATAATCATGCAAAGAGGTGTGCCGTGGTAAAGGAACGTAAAACCGAGTTGGTCGAGGGATTCCGCCATTCGGTTCCCTATATCAATACCCACCGGGGAAAAACGTTTGTCATCATGCTCGGCGGTGAAGCCATTGAGCATGAGAATTTCTCCAGTATCGTTAATGATATCGGGTTGTTGCACAGCCTCGGCATCCGTCTGGTGGTGGTCTATGGCGCACGTCCGCAGATCGACGCAAATCTGGCTGCGCATCACCACGAACCGCTGTATCACAAGAATATACGTGTGACCGACGCCAAAACACTGGAACTGGTGAAGCAGGCTGCGGGAACATTGCAACTGGATATTACTGCTCGCCTGTCGATGAGTCTCAATAACACGCCGCTGCAGGGCGCGCATATCAACGTCGTCAGTGGCAATTTTATTATTGCCCAGCCGCTGGGCGTCGATGACGGCGTGGATTACTGCCATAGCGGGCGTATCCGGCGGATTGATGAAGACGCGATCCATCGTCAACTGGACAGCGGTGCAATAGTGCTAATGGGGCCGGTCGCTGTTTCAGTCACTGGCGAGAGCTTTAACCTGACCTCGGAAGAGATTGCCACTCAACTGGCCATCAAACTGAAAGCTGAAAAGATGATTGGTTTTTGCTCTTCCCAGGGCGTCACTAATGACGACGGTGATATTGTCTCCGAACTTTTCCCTAACGAAGCGCAAGCGCGGGTAGAAGCCCAGGAAGAGAAAGGCGATTACAACTCCGGTACGGTGCGCTTTTTGCGTGGCGCAGTGAAAGCCTGCCGCAGCGGCGTGCGTCGCTGTCATTTAATCAGTTATCAGGAAGATGGCGCGCTGTTGCAAGAGTTGTTCTCACGCGACGGTATCGGTACGCAGATTGTGATGGAAAGCGCCGAGCAGATTCGTCGCGCAACAATCAACGATATTGGCGGTATTCTGGAGTTGATTCGCCCACTGGAGCAGCAAGGTATTCTGGTACGCCGTTCTCGCGAGCAGCTGGAGATGGAAATCGACAAATTCACCATTATTCAGCGCGATAACACGACTATTGCCTGCGCCGCGCTCTATCCGTTCCCGGAAGAGAAGATTGGGGAAATGGCCTGTGTGGCAGTTCACCCGGATTACCGCAGTTCATCAAGGGGTGAAGTTCTGCTGGAACGCATTGCCGCTCAGGCGAAGCAGAGCGGCTTAAGCAAATTGTTTGTGCTGACCACGCGCAGTATTCACTGGTTCCAGGAACGTGGATTTACCCCAGTGGATATTGATTTACTGCCCGAGAGCAAAAAGCAGTTGTACAACTACCAGCGTAAATCCAAAGTGTTGATGGCGGATTTAGGGTAAGCGATGAAAATCGTCGGATGCGACATGCGTAACACTCGTACGTCGCATCCGGCAATTACGTTTATTCCCGTGAACTAAACAACGCCGCCAGACCACTGCGCCGCTCAGTACGAGTGGCGATTGCCGCACTTAATATGCGCTCATCGGCATACAGCGACAGACGGCGACGCGCGCGGGTCACCGCGGTATAAACCAGCTCTCGCGTTACTACCGGCGTGCGTTGGCTCGGCAAAATCAACGCCGCATGGTCGAACTCCGATCCCTGCGATTTATGTACCGTCATCGCCCACGTAGTTTCGTGCTCTGGCAAGCGACTCGGTTGCACAGACTTAATATTGCCGTCCGGCATCGCAAACCAGACGCGCGTCCCCTGCCCGCGATCCAGCGCAATACCGATATCGCCATTAAACAACCCAAGCGCGCTGTCATTACGGGCAATCATCACCGGTCGACCTTCGTACCAACGAGAGTGCGGATGACGATGAATTTTGCGCTTCTGTTGCATAAACTGCTCAATTCGCTCATTCAGTCCAGCCACGCCAAACGGCCCTTCCCGCAGGGCGCACAAAAGCTGGTACTCATTGAACGCCTGAATGATTAAATCCGGCTCGGCACGCGCTTGCAGCAGATCCAGATAACGTCCGTAACCCGCAAGAGCTTCCTCAAGCATCGCAATATAATCTTCGCCGCTCTGTAAAAGCCGTTTTTCGATATCAGTAAAATCCTGCTGAAAAACGGTTTTCACTGCCGTTTTATCACCACGGTTGATCGCCGCAGCTAACTGACCAATGCCAGAATCGCTGCCGAAACGATAGCTTTTTTGCAGCAGGCAGAGACTGTCGCGCAAAGATGCCGCTTCTGTGCCGGTTCCTGCCGGAACGTGAGTCCCCGTCAGGCGGCTTAGCTGCCTGGCACGCTCGGCGGTAAAGCCCGCGTTGGCATAAGCGCAGATATCGCCCAGCACAGCCCCAGCCTCAACCGAGGCCAGTTGATCACGATCGCCGAGAAAGATCACTCGCGCATGATCTGGCAAGGCGTCGATCAGTCTCGACATCATAGGCAGATCGATCATTGACGCTTCATCTACCACCAGCACATCAAGATGCAGCGGGTTACCGGCATGATGACGTAAACGCTGGCTACCCGGCTGCGCACCCAGCAATCGGTGCAAAGTGCTGGCATCTTCCGGAATGCGTTTCTTTTGTTCATCGCTCAGCGGTAACTGTCGCAAAGCCTTGCCGAGAGATTCGGTTAAGCGCGCGGCAGCTTTACCCGTTGGTGCAGCCAGACGGATACGGCAGCGTTCGCCGTCGGCCATTTGAATTAACGCTGCCAGCAACTTCGCCACGGTGGTCGTTTTACCGGTGCCTGGGCCGCCGGAAATCACCGAGATCCGCCGCGTCAGCGCCACTGCCGCCGCAACTTTTTGCCAGTTAATTTCATCGCTTACTGGAAAAAGTTTGTCCAGGGTTTGCGCCAGTAGAGCTTCATCAACCTCGATGGCATGATTCACCTCATTGAAGAAGCGCGCTACCGTCCGCTCGTTACACCACATGCGATTCAAATAAAGACGATCGCCACAGAGGATCATCGGCGTGGGTTCATCTCCCCGGCTGACCGCTTGTGAAGCCAGCAAGCATTCTTCCCAATTTTGTAGCTCACCGATTTCACTGACACAGGTCGCCAACAGCGGATGCGACGCCTCGTTATTTTCCAGTCGTGAAAGCGGTAAACAGACATGCCCTTCCCCGGCGTCGTGGCTTAACAGGGCTGCCGCGAGGGTGACGGCAGGATGTTCATCTCCCGCCACGGTCAGGGCAAATTGCACATCCAGCGGGCGTAGCTGTTTGTGCTCCACAGCTTCCAGTAATTGCTTTTGCAATTTCATTACGCCTCCTCCAGGGTCATACCGGCAAACATCTCATCCATCAGGTCAATCAACCCTGCATTGGGTCGGGTTGTGTAAATCCCCTGTTGCGGATGTTCTTTATCAACGCCACGCAGGAACAGATAGATAACGCCGCCAAAGTGACGATCATAGTCGTAATCAGCAATGCGATGGCGCAGATAACGATGCAGCGCCAGGGTATAAAGCTGATATTGCAGATCATAGCGGTGTGCCTGCATCGCTGCTGCCATAGCCTGTTGGGTGTAAGCCGAACTGTCTTCACCCAACCAGTTGGATTTATAGTCGAGCAGGTAATAACGCCCTTCGTGGCGGAACACCAGGTCGATAAAGCCTTTTAACATGCCACGTACCTGCATGAACTCCAGCGGCGGGCAGCCTGCGGATAGCGGGTCAAACTGGCGGATTAACGTATCAAGCTGACTGGCGATAAGCGGTTCACTAATCGGCAGATAAAACTCCATCTCCACCTGTTTATTGCGGGCGGAAAGTTGACTCAGGCTTACGCCGGTTTCATTGAGAGGTGCCTGGAGGACAGCCGTGATCCACTCGGTCAATACCGGTTCCCACTGCGATTCAAAGCCGCCGAGTTCCAGTTTTTCCCGCACCCAGTTCGGGTCAACCGGCTGGGTAAAATCCAGGTCTTCAAACAAACTGTGCAAGAACGTCCCCGGTGACGCACCGCGCGGAAACTGATGTGGTGTTAACGTCGGTTCTTCAACGACGCTGGCAACGCCTGCAGCATCGACATCCAGCCGAGGCATCAAATCCTGGGCGATACCGTGACCACGCTGTTGCAAACCAGAGTAGCTGGTGACGCGCCAGTTATCGCCGGGCAATCGTTGTAACGTCTTCGCATTCAGCTCTGCTGTAGAAACATCATTAACCTGCCAGGGTTGGTTATCACCAATTTGTGCCGTTTGCCAGGCAATATCATCATCGCACAATGCTTCAATACAGGTGCGAAGCCCTGCCGCATCTTGCGGTTCCCCTTTTTGCAGCAAACGCCCGAGCGCACTTTGGTGGACGTCGGTGTCACCTTTTTTATCGCCACGACGGCGCACCAGCGGTGCAACGCCGAGACTACAATGCCAAACCGAACGCGTCAGCGCCACGTAAAGCAAACGCAGATCTTCCGCCAGACGTTCGGCCTCCGCGAGGTCGACGCTTTCTGGCGCAGCATTAAGATCCAGAACTGCCTCAAACGAGTGGCGATCGTGATAAAACGCCTGCTCCTGGACGCGGAAATTGGTGATAAACGGCAGCCAGACCAATGGATATTCCAGCCCTTTCGATTTGTGGATCGTGACAATCTGCACCAGATGTTTATCACTTTCGAGACGCATTTGTTGGCTGGAGGCATTACTGTCTGGCTCGAGGATATGTTGCGATAACCAGCGTACCAGCGCATGTTCACTTTCCAGCTGCGTTCCGGCTTCTTGTAGCAGTTCGCTGATATGCAAGATATCGGTAAGACGCCGCTCACCGCCTGCCGTTGCCAGCAAGTTTTCAGCAATGTTACGCGCCGACATCAGCGCCCGCAGCATCGGCATAACGCCACGTTTGCGCCAGATTTGCCGATAACCATCGAACTCTTCGACTACCACATCCCACGCATGTTCGTCATTGTTCAGCGTTTCGATATCCAGCGCGTTCAGCCCCATCATTGACGTTGCCAGCGCACTACGCAGGGTGTTCTCACGTTCGGGCGTCATCACCGCCTGCAACAACCAAAGCATTTCCTGCGCTTCCAGAGTTTCAAAAACACTGTCGCGGTTCGAAAGGTAAACGGAAGGGATTTCCAGCAACGTTAAGGCATCGCGCACCTGGGCGGCCTCCTGGCGGCTGCGCACCAGCACACTGATGTCCGAAGCACGCACCGGACGCGCGTCGTCGCCGTTCATCAGCAACGCTTCGCCCCGCTGTCCGGCTTGTAGCCAGTCGCGGATTTGCGCAGCACATACCTGCGCCATGGTACTTTGATAATCGCCAACGCCGCAGCTTTCGCCTTCCATCAGCCACATTTTCATCGCAGGCTGTGTTTCACCTTTAAATACAAAACGTAACGCCTGATTTTTCCCGGCTGATTTCACTGGAATAAACGGTATTTCGCGAAACATGAACGCGTCATCAGTCTGGCTGAAAAGCTTATTCACGCTGTTCACCATTCCTGGTGCGGAACGCCAGTTGGTGTCTAAAGTGTAGTGGGCGTGAACTTCGCTACGCGCCTTCATATAAGTGAAGATATCCGCACCCCGGAATGCATATATGGCCTGCTTCGGGTCGCCAATCAGCAACAATGCGGTTTCCGGCTGATGGTGCCAGATACGGCGAAAAATTCGGTACTGCTGGGGGTCGGTATCCTGAAATTCATCGATCATTGCCACCGGGAATCGCGTACGGATCGCCGCTGCCAACACCTCACCGCTTTCGCTACGCAGCGCGGAATCGAGCCGACTTAACATGTCATCAAAACCCAATTCGCCACGGCGGCGTTTTTCACGCGCTACTGTTTCGCGGATCTCAGCCAATGCGCGGGTGATCACCAGATCGCGGATCGACAATGGTTCTGCAAGCAGTTGATCGATCGCCTCAAACAGTGGATGTCGCGGGGTTTCCCCCCCGGCTTTCGTGCGATCTTCTAAGAAACGCTGGGAGAATTTTTCCAGCGACTCTGGCAACTGATAACTGTTGGTCTCTTCTTCTGCCCAGGCGCTGATCTTGTCGATCCATTTAGCCTGATTGCTACGGTTAAACTTGCGTCGATCAATACCAGAAGATTCGATCAGCGCATCCAGTTCACCCACTGCGTCGCGCCACTGCTGTTTTACCGTATCAATACGCGCCACAATTTGCGCGTGGCGGGAAGCCAGCGTTTCATCATCGGGCGGCGGTGCTTTGATAACCGGCGCTTCGCCTTGCAGATAACGATTAATATCGCGCAGCAACGCCTGCGGCCCTTTCCAGGTTTCAAAGACGACCTGGGCTATTTCACGCGGCAGCGGGTAGCAGTGGCGACGCCAGAAATCGGCGCAGGCCTGGTAGCGTAGCAGAGACTCATCTTCAATCAGCTGCTGCTCAAACAGCATACCGGATTCAAAGGCATTCAGGTTGAGCATGCGCTGGCAAAAACCGTGAATAGTAAAGACTGCCGCTTCATCCATCTGCCGTTCGGCTAACAACAACCACTGCGCGGCTTGCGCTTTATCGTCGATCTCTTCCAGCAGGCGTTCGTACAGTGGATTGTCGGTGGTTTCACGCAGACAGGCGATGCGCAACTCGTGGATATTGCTACGGATACGACCACGCAATTCTGCCGTGGCAGCCTCGGTAAAGGTGACCACCAGCAGTTCTTCAACGGTCAGCGGGCGGGGAAAGGCGGCGGAACCGCCTAGTCCAAGTAACAGGCGCAAATAGAGCGCCGCAATCGTAAAGGTTTTGCCTGTGCCGGCAGAGGCTTCAATCAGGCGCTCACCCTGTAAGGGCAAGCGCAAAGGATCTAGTGTCTCGGCGACATCACTCATTCTTTTCACTCATCAGGGGCATTGTTTGCTGCAACGCGCTGACGTTCTCCCACACTTTCCAGCCTTCAGGGTGTACATATTCGGCTTTCCCGTTCTGGCTGCCGGAAATCTGCGACAGAATAGCCATGCCTTGCGGCTCGACCACCGCCTGATGGAAGAAATCAGCAAGTTTTTGCGGCGTCAGCAGTTTTATCTGGGCCACGATTTTATCACGCGAATCGAAGCGCATATTGCCGCGATCGAAATCTTTACTTAACTTCGATGCTTCTTCGCCGAGCGTTTGCGGTGCCTGCAGCATCTGGGTAATTACCGCCTGCTGGATTTGCGCAAACTCATCTGGCTTCATCGCTCGCAATTTTGCCTCTGCGGTTGGGAAAAACGCCTTGTAACGCTCCCACAAGAATGAAGGCTGTTTATCATTGCTTTGCAAAAGGAAGCCCATGCCCCACTGACGCCCCACGCTCATTGGAAACGCAAACACGGCATAGCCCAATTGTTCTTCGGTACGTAACTGATTGTAGAACCACGGCTGTACGATCTGCCTCAACAGAGAGCTATAGGCTGAGCTGGTGTATTCATCGTAGCCAGTCGGTACAAATACCGCTGCCAGTGCGGAGTCGGTGCTGTTACCGGCTTTTTCAAAGATGACGGATTGTTTTTTATCGACCACTACATCTTTGTTTCGACACCACTCTGAACCATCAGCGCCCAACTGTTTTTGCACATCGCGTGCCAGCGTTGTTGCCTGGGCCTCGGTCATGTTGCCGATAACCATAAACTCTGGTCGAGCCCCTGATTTTAAGGCGTCGCGATAGGCCAGCACCTCTTTCAACGTAATGGAGGGCAAAATTTTACGCCGTTCATCTCGCGAGAAGTACGGCACTTGCGAGAGCATCTGCGCGGGCATAATCGCCTGCTCAAACGCTTTACCCTTTTCTGCGGAATCCATCATCTGGTTATACCAGGACTTCGCCTGCTCAAGCTGATCTTCCGTGGCGGTATAGCTAAAGTAGCCTTCCAGCAATGCCTGGAACAGCTGCGGCAGACGCTGGGTGTAACCATTAGCATTAACCATAAGGCCGTTGTTAGCGTTGGTGGAAAAACTTATGCCACCAACCGACGCCTGGTTGCTTAACTGATCAAGCGCCAGCCCTGCGAGATAATCATTGAGCGCAAACATCACCTGATTGCGGGCGCTGTCCATGGCTTTCGGATTACGCAAAATCAGGCTGACATCGGCTTTTGGCTCGCTGGCAAAATAACGGCTTGGCGCATACACTACGCGCAGATTCGACTCATCAACAATCAGCTCTGGATGGTCATATTTCTTGTCTGACTTAATCAGCGAGAAATCGTCAGGAATATAAGGGTTAAGCTCTGGCAAAGAGAGCGCAATGTCGGCGGCTTTTTTCTGCCAGTCGGCGAAAGTTTGTGCGCTGATTTTATCGACCTGATACGGCGCATCGACAAAGTAAGCCGTTTTGTTGTGCGGCTCTTTCGGGCTGATATACCAGATACGCGCATTCTGCGGCGTCATCATCGCCAGACGTTCCTTTACTGCTTTAGCATCGTACCGATCGGCAATATTGACTGCATCCAGCGTATGCTCAACAGGAACGCGAATCATGGTATCTGCCAGCCATTCGACGTAATCCATATCACGGGTGATTGACGGATAACGGAAGTCGATATCCAGCACATTCGCCAGTTCATCGAAGTATTGTTTATCGATCCCTTTTTCACGTAACAAATTGAGGTAGCTAAAAATAGCCGCCACAACCTGATCGCGATTCGCCAGACCTTTATCGGTTAAAGACGCAGAGATCGCTAATACGCCGCTGTTGCCGTTGACGATAGGATCGGAGTTGGCGCTAATGCCCTCAACTAATCCCTGCTTTTGCAGCCAGTCGGAAAGTGTACCTGGGCTGCGATTACCAATCAGATAGGTAATCAATTCATCGGTTTTGCTACGGAATTTCGCCGAGTTGTTATCAATACGAAACTCTACGCGCAACACTTTACGCGGCAGCGCCGGGACGTAATGAATGATAATGCCCTTTTGCGCGTCGGTGACTACCGGCACGGTGATTTCCGGTTTTTTGCTCTCTTTGTTCGGCACGCGACCAAAGGTGTCCGCCGCCATTTTTGCCAACTCCGGCAGCGGTTTATTACTGTAAATAACCGCCTTCATCAAATTGGCGGAATAGTACTTCTCGTGGAAATCTTTCAGCGCCTGCTGCACCGGATTACCAGGTTTGTCGCTTAAAGTTTCGAGGTTACCACCAGAAAACTTTGAACCGGGGTGTGCCGGGTTAATGGTTTCTGCGCTGACCTGTGCCATGCGCATCCCGTCACGCGTACGCGCCATGGTTAATTCAGCGTTCACCGCATTACGCTCACGTTCGGCATATTTCTTGTCGAGCAAAGGTTCAGCAATAGCATCGGCCAGGCGGTCTACCGCACCAGGCAAGGCGTCGTTCTCAACTTCCAGATAGAAAGCCGTGCGATACGGCGCAGTGCTGGCATTGTGACTACCGCCGTGCATTTTGAGATATTCGGCCAGACTGTCAGCCTGCGGGTACTTTTTCGACCCCATCAGACTCATATGTTCAAGGTAATGTGCCAGCCCCTGGTACGCCTCGGGATCTTCCAGCGACCCAACGGGCACCACCAGCGCCGAGAGCGATTTAACCGCCTGCGGATCAGAAACCAGCAAGACCACCATACCGTTATCCAGACGTATAGCCTGATACTGGCGGTTATCTTTATCACTTTTACGGATGGTTTCCTGAATCGGCTGCCATCCCGTTTCTGCCTGACTTAAGGGTGCCCAAAGGGCAACAAACAACAATAATGCTTTGAACCAGGTGCTGCGGGGCATTCACGGACCTCATAATCAACTTTATTTTCTGGCCAGATTCAACAGGTTAACGCAAATCATCTGCCAGAATTTAATCTTGTGCTGCACGAGTCAGCCTATGTCTATATATCCATCAGTCCGTGACTGGTGCGCATCATAATGTAAGCGAATGAATTGCGCAATTTTTATACAGCACTCATGACTGATTAAAGCGAAACAGCGGTAACAGGAAACGTTGCGACTGTTCAACGATGGCCTCCATTGTCTCTGGTGTTAATTGCCGCCAGAGCCGTTGATACCAGATATCATCACCTTCGCCACGCACCATCATGTTGCCTTCGTAAGCCTGAAGGAATTTCGTACGGGCTTTTTGCAACGTGGAATCGTCATCCAGCATGGCATCGTTTTGCGCGTCATAACAGGTTTTTAGCCACGCGCCGCCACTTTCAGGTAACACCAGCAATGGCGCGGACATTCCTTCACGATACCCCTCAATCAGTTGTGAGAGGTAATGCAAAGCCTGTTCGGCTGCAAGCGGCGGAAAACGCCACTCACCGTCTTTGCGTAGAAAAAGGCGACTTTCGCCATTACCACCGCTGGCACAGTAGACAAGGTGTTCCAGCCAAAGTTGCATTCCCTGCGCCACACTTAATAAAGAGGGACGCCAGCGCAACAGGCCATCCGGCTGCACCTGCGGCAACCAGCCAGTTATCTGCACACCGTTGCAGGCGAGATCAATTTCCATACTCTGCCCCGGCTGGCGACAGGCAATGACTCTGTCGGCAAGCTGCTGCATCTCCTGGCACTGTGTTTCCCAGAAAATTTCACCAAAAGCGCCATACGGTAAATCCCCTGCCGCCCGGAAGCGGCGGAACAAGCGTTCGGCATCATCCTGCTCAACCAGTGCATTCAATAACTGCTGATTGATTTGATAACGGCTAAGTCCTTCCAGAATAAATGGCTCGGTGTCTGGGATTTCGCTGTCTTCAGTACGGAAGTTCACCTGCAAACGCATCTGGAAGAACGCCCGCACCGGATGTGCCCAGAATCGTTGTAGCGTTTCCAGCGGCACGGTTTCCGGTAAGGTAAACGGCAGCGGCTGAACAAATTCAGAATGTGCTTTACCAGCCTGGCTGGCCGCAGGTAGCCATTCACGAGCATAGCTTTGTCGTTCGCCTGGCTGGTAGTTTTGTGGATCAAACGGCATCCGGGTATGGAGGCAAGTAAGATGCGCTTTTACCCTTGCCTCGCTTTCATCACAGTTGAGCGCTTCATCGCCCGGTAGATAATGACTTTGCCCGATGTAGTCGATCAGTTCCTGCACCAGTACCGACGGGAAACGTTCACTGTTATCCTGAATGGAACGCCCGATATAGCTGATATAGAGTTTTTGCTGCGCGGAAATTAACGCTTCCAGGAACAGGTAGCGGTCGTCATCGCGACGGCTACGGTCGCCACGCTTCGGTTTCTGGCTCATCAGGTCAAAGCCCAATGGCGCAAGCTGACGTGGATAAACGCCGTCGTTCATTCCCAGCAGGCAAACCACTTTGAACGGAATTGAACGCATTGGCATCAGAGTACAAATGTTAACCGGTCCGGCGAGAAAACGCTGGCTGATACGTTCTTGATCCAGACGCTGCGCCAGTTCATCACGCAATAGTGACAGCGGCACCGCGTCGCCATACTGCGCACCTAAACCTTCGGCGATAATCGCCTGCCATTGTTGTTCGATCAGCGTCATCGCCGCTTCGGTTTCCGCATCCGGCAGGAAGAAGGCGTTGAGCATATCGCGACAAACCGGCAACCACTCTTCCAGCGGACGCTCCTGTGCCAGCCCGCGACGCCAGATGTTTAGCTGCATTAGCAGTGAAGCCAGATGCCCCACCAGTTCTGCAATTAAGCCGCTCGATTCATCATAAGGTAGAACCGATTGCCACTCGCCCTGCGCGCTCTCCATCGCGTAGCCCAGCAACATACGCGTCAGGCCAAATCGCCAGGTGTGTTGTCCGGTGGCGGGGAGTTCCAGCTCGCGAACGTTGTCGTCATCTATCCCCCAACGAATGCCGGATTCGTTGACCCACTGGCGTAAATAACGCAGCCCTTCTTCGGTGATGTCAAACCGCGCCGCCAGCACCGGCACATCCAGCAGCGCCAGCACATCCTCTGACACAAAGCGACTGTCAGGCAGTGATAACAGGCTGATAAACGCTTCCAGTACCGGATGTGACTGCCGCGCACGACGGTCGGAAATGGCGTAAGGCAGGTAACGATCCGCAGGTGCGCTACCAAACACTGCCTGAATAAACGGACTGTAGCTGTCGATATCAGCCACCATCACGATGATGTCGCGCGGAGTAAGTGTCGGGTCTTCCTCCAGCATCGCCAGCAAGCGATCGTGTAAAACTTCAACTTCACGCTGCGGGCTATGGCAAACGTGGAATGTGATACTGCTATCCAGTGGATCAAGCGGGCGTTTGTTATCGCTACGGGAAAACTCTTCGATGTTCACACCCGCAACGGCGCGGTTTTCCAGTTCCAGAATGTCAGACTGAATGTTATGCAGCAGGTTATCTGGCGTGACATCGACAAAGGCGTCCAGCTCCTGGCTGCTCTCCAGGTCAGAAAGGAGATAAATGTAGTCGCGCCCAAGCTTACCCCATGAAGCCAGCAGCGGGTTGCCGACATCCTGTTCACCATCGCTGTTAAAGAGCTGCCCGGCATTTTCGCTATCACGAAATAGCGGCAATTCGCGATCTTCAAAACTGTGTCGACGCTGACGGGTCAGCAGTTTCGCCAGATAAGCAGGATCTTTAATATCGCCCCAGTAATAACGGCAGGGGTTGGTAAACAGGAGATGGATTTCAATATGTTTACCCAGCGCCTGGAGCGCCTGGAGATAAACAGGCGGTAACGCGGAAATACCGCATATAAAGACGCGCGAAGGTAACCCCGGCGGGCAGGTCGTCGCGGACTCCAGCGTTTCGATAAAGCGCTGATAGAGATTGGCGCGGTGCCAGCGCGGTTGTCCGAGTTCATGGGTATATTCCACCAGCGCCTTCCACAACGGCGCTTGCCAGGCCTGTGCTTCTCCCAGCCCTTCAACCAAATGTCCTGTTTCCCATTGTGCCAGCCACTCCGGGCGATAGACCAGATACTGGTCAAACAGGTCCGCCGCTTTTGAGGAAAGCTGGAACAGTTTTCGCTTGTCGCTATCGTCAGTCAGATAATGCCGCAACAGGGTAAAGTCTTCGCGCTCCAGCAATTGCGGCAGCAGAGTCATCAGTTTCCAGCTCATGCTCTGTTTGTTAAAGGCGCTCTCTTTGGGGATTTCCGGTAACACCCGGACGAACATATCCCAGATAAAGCTCGCTGGCAGCGGAAAATCAATGTTTGCCGCAATACCAAACTTTTGCGACAGGGTCATTTGCAGCCACTGCGCCATACCGGTACTTTGCACCAGAATCATCTCTGGTTCGAAAGGATCGTCCAGCCGTTCGCGTTCGACAATAAACTCCATCAACGCTTCCAGCACGTCCAGACGATTGGAATGGTAGACCCTTAACATAGCGGCTCCTGACTACTGACGATTCGGGCAATGCAGGCGGGTCATCTCGCCTTCTCTGCCCCCGGGTGAAACTAGCGTAACGCTGATGCTGACACATCCCGCCTGCGATGTCTGCATTCGGTTGACCTGCCAGTTGGCAGGTGGCGAAATCGCGCGCAGTTGCGTTTGCTGCCAGCCATGCCGCCAGAGCTGTTGGTACTGGTTTCTGCTGGCAAGACTGTTCATTAATGTTCGCTGGAAACCCGATAACGCAGTGACAATCATCACCATCAACACCATCGCCAACATTACCTCCGGCAGGCTAAAGCCTTGTTGATTCTTCAGGGAAGCTGACATAACGCCCTCTCTTTCAGCGGACAAAAATCGCTCCAGCCGCGTAGCGAAAAAACAATGTTTCCATCAATGACTTCGCCTGTTCGCCACAACGAAACGCCTTCATAACCGGCAATCAATAAGGCTTCATTATCTGCCAGTAAACGCAAACAAACCTGGGCATCGGTTTCAGCGTACTGCGAGCACTGAACTGCTGGCTGCGTCTGCCAGGAGTGCATTTTTCCCCACGCCAGCGCCGACTGAACGATGGCCTGGCGGCGCAATGACTGACTTTCCATGCTCACGCGAGAGGCAAAACTGCGATCCTGTTGGCTCATTCCTTGTAATAGCAAACTACCCAAAACCAGCAGCATCAGGACCAGAGCCAGTGACGAAACACCCTTTTCGCGGTTCACAGGTTGAATCCTGTCACGCTATAGCTGGCATTCACCACGGTTTGCGGTTCAGACTTACTGGCAGCACGCATATTAACCGTCAACACCGGCGAGAAGCCGCTGACATCCTGACGTACGACCTGAAAAGTGTCGATAATGATGGCATCCGGATTAGTGACTTTATCCCAGCCCTTACCTTCACAGGATGTCGCACCGCGTAGCGTTTCCAGCACATGCTCCTTCAGACGAAATCCAATCTGGTCGGACTCTTTTACCGGTTCGCGATCCCAGATACCGTTACTGTTCGCATCCCACTGCACAATGACACAGTCACCCTGTCCGACAATTTCCAGCCCTTCGCCGGTACAGATGCCATGACAATAACCCGCCCTCTGGAGATGCTTCGCGACGGTAAATACCCGCAGCCAGATTTCATCTTCCAGCGCCAGCTTACGGGTGCTCGTTAAACTTTCACGCTGTAACGCAGGCAGAAAGCGTGCCGCCCCCAGCAACAATACGCTACTGATCGCCATAGCAATCAACACTTCCAGCAGAGAAAAACCTTGCTCTTTTACAGGCATCCTTCTGTTTCTCCTTGCTGACAAAGCCGGAGTCTTCCCCACGGCGAAACCACCAGCCACCACTCGCCCGTTGAGTTTTTGAAGCGAATATGCCCGGCCCATGCGGTATTGCGCAGGCCAAAGAAAGCAAGCGAAGGTGTCAGGTCGCTCATTTCGACTTCGGGCCAGCGTGGCACAAAGACCAATGGTGAACTGCCATGACAGGTATTGGCCCCAGCAGCGGAACTCACAAGGCACCATAACGTCCCCTCCCTGATAACGCTGATACTGTGGTCGCGGTTATGCCAGTTGGCATCTTCACGTAAATAGAGCAAATAGTCCCGCGCCTGGCTGGCGGTTTGCCATAGCCGTTGCGACTGCTGCCAGTATTGCCAGCCATAGAGTCCACTTGCGCTTAGCATGACCAAAATCAGCATCGCGACCAGCGTTTCAATCAGCGTATAACCACGTTGTGTTTTCATGCCGGCAGTATGGAGCGAGGAGAAAAAAAGACGAGGGCCAGTTTCTATTTCTTCGGCGCATCTTCCGGACTATTTACGCCGTTGCAGGACGTTGCAAAATTTCGGGAAGGCGTCTCGAAGAATTTAACGGAGGGTAAAAAAACCGACGCACACTGGCGTCGGCTCTGGCAGGATGTTTCGTAATTAGATAGCCACCGGCGCTTTAATGCCCGGATGCGGATCGTAGCCTTCAATCTCAAAGTCTTCGAAACGGTAGTCGAAGATGGATTCGGGTTTACGTTTGATAATCAACTTCGGCAGCGGACGCGGTTCGCGGCTTAATTGCAGATGAGTTTGATCCATATGGTTGCTGTACAGATGCGTGTCGCCACCGGTCCAGACAAAATCACCCACTTCCAGATCGCACTGCTGCGCCATCATATGCACCAATAACGCGTAGCTGGCAATGTTGAACGGCAGGCCGAGGAAGACGTCACAGGAGCGCTGATAAAGCTGGCAAGAGAGTTTGCCGTCTGCCACATAGAACTGGAAGAATGCATGGCACGGTGCCAGCGCCATTTTATCCAGTTCGCCTACGTTCCACGCTGAAACAATAATGCGGCGCGAATCCGGGTCGTTTTTCAGCTGGTTCAGTACCGTAGTGATCTGGTCAATATGACGACCATCTGGCGTTGGCCAGGCGCGCCACTGTTTACCATACACTGGCCCGAGGTCGCCGTTTTCATCGGCCCATTCGTCCCAGATGGTGACATTGTTTTCGTGTAGATAAGCAATGTTAGTGTCGCCCTGCAGAAACCACAGCAGTTCATGGATGATGGAACGCAGGTGGCAACGTTTAGTTGTCACCAGCGGGAATCCATCTTGCAGGTTAAAACGCATCTGATGACCAAAAATGGAAAGCGTTCCGGTTCCGGTACGGTCGTTTTTCTGTGTGCCTTCGTCGAGCACTTTTTGCATCAGTTCTAAATACTGTTTCATGGTTCCTCAGGAAACGTGTTGCTGTGGGCTGCGACGATATGCCCAGACCATCATGATCACACCCGCGACAATCATCGGGATGGAAAGAATTTGCCCCATGCTGATGTACTGCACCCAGGCACCGGTAAACTGCGCGTCGGGCTGGCGGAAAAACTCAACAATGATGCGAAACGCGCCGTAACCAATCAGGAACAAACCTGAGACAGCTCCCATTGGGCGTGGTTTACGAATATACAGGTTGAGGATAATAAACAGCACCACACCTTCCAGCAGCAGCTCGTAAAGCTGTGATGGGTGGCGCGGCAGCACACCGTAAGTGTCGAAAATGGATTGCCACTGCGGGTTGGTTTGCAGCAGCAAAATATCTTCTGTACGGGAGCCAGGGAACAGCATGGCAAACGGGAAGTTCGGGTCAACGCGGCCCCACAATTCACCGTTAATAAAGTTGCCCAGACGCCCGGCACCAAGACCAAACGGAATGAGTGGTGCGATAAAATCAGAGACCTGGAAGAAGGAACGTTTAGTACGGCGGGCGAAGATAATCATCACCACGATAACGCCAATCAGGCCGCCGTGGAAAGACATGCCGCCGTCCCAGACACGGAACAGATACAGCGGATCGGCCATAAACTGCGGGAAATTGTAGAACAGAACATAACCAATACGTCCCCCGAGGAAGACGCCGAGGAAGCCCGCATAGAGTAAGTTTTCAACTTCATTTTTGGTCCAGCCGCTGCCCGGACGATTCGCCCGTCGTGTTGCCAGCCACATTGCAAAAATGAAACCCACCAGATACATCAGGCCGTACCAGTGAAGCGCCACGGGTCCTATTGAGAAAATGACCGGATCAAACTCCGGAAAATGCAGATAGCTACTGGTCATCTGTCACCACAAGTTCTTGTTATTTCGCTGAAAGAGAACAGCGATTGAAATGCGCGCCGCAGGTTTCAGGCGCTCCAAAGGTGCGAATAATAGCACAAGGGGACCTGGCTGGTTGCCGGATACCGTTAAAAGATATGTATATGATCCGCGCTATAACCCTCCGCGAATCAGCCCGCCCATGCCGCGACGCTCCATAAAGGCTGCAACCTGATGGCGAACTTCGGTCGCCAGTTGCGCTTCCAGACTACGCTGCGCAAGATTTTCTGCTTCGGCATAATCAATGCGCCGCAGCAGGTATTTTGCCCGCGCTACAGAACGTCCGTTCATAGACAGATGGCGATACCCAAGCCCAATGAGGATTGCCACGCACATGGGATCGCCCGCCATTTCACCGCACAAACGGAGATCGATTCCATGTATTTCCGCTTCCCGGGCGATCATCGCCAGAGCTCGTAACATTGCAGGATGAAGACTGTCATAAATGTTCGCCACCCGGGTATTGTTGCGATCAACGGCCAGAATGTATTGAGTCAGATCGTTGGTGCCAACAGAGATGAAATCGACCCGCTTTGCCAGATGCGGCAGCATAAATACCATTGACGGCACTTCCAGCATGATGCCGATACGTGGTTTGGGAATTTCGTAACCGATCATCTCCTCGACTTCACGTCCGGCACGTTCAATCAGGCGGCGTGCTTCATCAACTTCATCGAGGCTTGTGACCATCGGCAACAGAATATTCAGGTTGCCCGTAGCGGCATTAGCACGCAGCATCGCCCGCACCTGGATCAAGAAGATCTCCGGCTGATCGAGCGTAATGCGAATCCCACGCCAACCCAGGCATGGATTCTCTTCGCTGATCGGCATGTAAGGCAGCTGCTTATCTGCTCCGACATCCAGCGTACGCAAGGTGACGGGTTTATCATTGAACATTTGCAGCATCCCCTGATACTGCGCCACCTGTTCTTCTTCCGACGGGAAACCACTTTGCAGCATGAATGGGATTTCAGTGCGATAAAGACCGATGCCATCAATACGGCTGCCCAGTTTTTCTTCATGTTCCGGGCTTAAACCAGCATTGAGCATGACTTTTATACGCTCACCGCTTTTTAACTGCGCGGGTAAATTGACGTCATCTTCCGCCAGACGGCTAAGCTCAATCTCTTCACTAATTAGCCGCTGATATTCTTGCAGCAGTACCGGCTCCGGATCGACCAGCAATTCACCGCGATAGCCATCAACGATCAGCGTCCTACGATGCAGCACCGAAGGCTGAATATCCGCGCCCATCACGGTAGGGATCCCCAGCGCACGTACCATGATCGCAGCATGGGAGTTGGCTGCGCCATCTCGCACGACAACACCGACTAAGCGATCCTGGGGCAGCTCAGCAAGCGTTGTCGCTGACAGTTCATCTGCCACCAGAATGAAACGTTCCGGCCAGGCGTTCGGCCCTTGATTAGCGTCATCAAGATGAAACAGCAATCGCTGACCCAGCGCACGTAAATCGCCAGCCCGCTCTTTGAGATAGTTATCACTTAGCGCGGCAAACTGTTCGGCAAATTTTTCAATGACCGTTTTTACCGCCCACTCTGCCACCGAGCCTTTATCAACCTCGGCAAACAATTCGCGACGCAGCCGGGTGTCCGAAAGCAGGTGCGAGTAAAGATCGAAAATAGCCGCCGTTTCTTTTTGTGCACCGGCGGCAAAGCGTTTGCTGTAGCGGCGAAACTCGTTTGCCGCTTCTTCCAGCGCCCCGGTCAGTCGTTCGCGTTCCAGAGCCGGATCCAGCGTTGATGCCTGATACACCTGTTCCATTAAAGGTAACGTGGCATCCTGCCAGCCTTCGGCAATCGCCACACCAGGTGCTGCCGGTAATGCGCGGATTCGCGTCTGGCGATATTGCCCAAACAAGGCAGTCAACTGCGACTGAGAAAGAATAGCTGCCATCTGGGTGGCAAGCGTCACCAGGAAGGATTCTTCACTTTCGTCATACTGGCGCAACTCTCGTTGCTGTACCACCAGTACACCAAGCAACTGGCGACGTTGAATAATTGGTACGCCTAAAAACGCGCGGAAACGTTCTTCTTTTACGGAGGGGATGTATTTGAAGCTGGGGTGCTTTTGCGCATCTGCAAGGTTTATCGGTTCCGCCAGCCTGCCAACCAGGCCGACGATCCCTTCATCAAACGCGAGCGTTACAGTGCGACCGCGTGGTTTTTTCAGCCCCCGGGTCGCCATCAGGTAGTAACAACGTCGATCATGATCGGCCAGGTAGACCGAACAGACCTCGGTATCCATCGCAAGACAGATGTCGGTAACCAGAATATTTAACGCCTCATTCAGGCGTGGTGCGCTGGCTACCTTTTCGACTATTTCGCGCAGGCGAGTGAGCATAATTGGCGTGACTTAACCTCTTTTACGTCGATAAGCAGATGCGTTTTGTGGTTTTGGCGTATTTTCCTGCAGTGACATCACCACACTCGCGAACTCTTTCATTACCCTACGGTAGACATCACGTTTAAATGACACCACCTGTCTGACCGGATACCAGTAACTTACCCATCGCCAGCCGTCAAACTCTGGTGTACTGCTGGTTTGCATATTGATTTCTGCATCGCCGCTCACCAGCTGCAAGAGAAACCATTTTTGTTTTTGGCCGATACAAACCGGCTTCGTGTCCCAACGCACCAAACGTTTCGGTAATTTGTAGCGCAACCAGTTACGCGTTGAAGCAAGGATTCGAACGTCTTTGCGGCTTAATCCTACTTCTTCAAACAATTCACGGTACATCGCCTGCTCTGCGGATTCTCCGGGGTTGATTCCGCCTTGCGGAAATTGCCAGGAGTGCTGACCAAATCGCCGGGCCCACATTACCTGCCCCTGGCGATTACAAATCACGATACCTACGTTTGGGCGGTAGCCATCGTCATCAATCACCGGACTACCTCAAAATAAAGCTTTATATACGAATGATTGTTTCATACTCCAGGAAGACGGTAAACCACTCTCTGCAGGGCATTACACACTAATAACAATTGAATAACTCACAGTTATGTGCAGAGTTATAAACAGAGGAAGGGGTGGATAGCCGTTTTTATTCACCTTTTCTGTGGATAGAGTTGTGAAGAACTACGGAATTACTACGGGAAAACCCGGAGCATTCTGAATAAGCCCGATATAGACATTTTAAAATATTCATTATCAGTCAATGCATTACATGTAATTTTAGTAATGAAAAAGAGTAATTCGTGACCCAGGTCACACCTCTCATTTACGGGTTGGCGAAAGATCAACCAATGCCGTATTTATCCACAGAATGTGCCACTAAGTTAAGCACTGAACCACTAAAAACTGGAGTTTCGTCGCACGTCAAGGCTGTAAATGGAAACAGTAGTGGAGGTTTTTCACAGTTATCCCAGCTTTCTGTGGAT
Source organism: Escherichia sp. XD33 (assembly GCF_019375075.1). Taxonomy (NCBI): domain Bacteria; kingdom Pseudomonadati; phylum Pseudomonadota; class Gammaproteobacteria; order Enterobacterales; family Enterobacteriaceae; genus Escherichia; species Escherichia sp. XD33. The sequence continues at coordinate 31,756 of NZ_JAENDM010000016.1, read as the reverse complement.
AACATGGTGTAAGATCCTGTTTATTTTCAGTGACCAGATTTGGAAAACCCGTTGCAGTGTTGCGCAACTCGATTACCGGCAACCTAAAAAGCAATATAAATCAGAGAATTGAACAACGCATGTGGAAAAAGTTACACTGCGAATATTCGGCACATAATTGCTGTTTGTTTTTTAATCAAGGTATCATGACATGTCCCAACCTCGCCCACTGCTCTCTCCTCCCGAAACTGAAGAACAGTTGTTAGCGCAAGCACAGCAACTTTCTGGTTATACATTGGGAGAACTGGCGGCACTTGTCGGGCTGGTTACGCCAGAGAATTTAAAACGCGATAAAGGCTGGATTGGCGTGTTACTGGAGATCTGGCTAGGTGCCAGCGCAGGGAGTAAACCTGAGCAAGATTTTGCTGCTCTGGGCGTGGAACTTAAAACTATCCCTGTGGATAGTCTTGGTCGTCCGCTGGAAACAACATTCGTTTGTGTTGCCCCGTTAACGGGCAATAGCGGGGTGACCTGGGAAACCAGCCACGTGCGCCACAAACTCAAACGCGTACTGTGGATACCGGTTGAAGGCGAGCGCAGCATCCCGCTGGCGCAGCGTCGCGTTGGATCACCGTTGCTGTGGAGCCCGAATGAAGAGGAAGACCGGCAGCTACGCGAAGACTGGGAAGAATTAATGGATATGATTGTTCTCGGTCAGGTTGAGCGGATTACCGCTCGTCACGGGGAGTATTTACAGATACGACCGAAAGCAGCGAATGCGAAAGCGCTTACCGAAGCCATTGGTGCCCGGGGCGAACGGATTCTGACGCTGCCACGCGGCTTTTATTTGAAGAAGAATTTCACCAGTGCACTACTGGCCCGTCATTTTCTGATCCAGTAGCCATCGCTTTGACCTGCCGCTTTCCGGGCATATAATTACCGCTTCATTTTTTTGGCAGGGCTTTTTAGATGTTATTTGCATGGATAACCGATCCTAACGCCTGGCTTGCGCTCGGTACGCTGACGCTGCTGGAGATCGTTCTTGGGATCGACAATATTATTTTCCTTTCTCTGGTGGTGGCAAAGCTTCCCACAGCACAACGTGCTCATGCGCGCCGTCTGGGGTTGGCGGGAGCCATGGTTATGCGTCTGGCGCTGCTGGCATCAATCGCCTGGGTTACGCGCCTGACAAATCCGCTTTTTACAATATTCAGTCAGGAAATTTCTGCCCGTGATTTGATTCTGCTTCTGGGTGGCTTGTTCCTTATCTGGAAAGCCAGCAAGGAAATCCACGAATCCATTGAAGGTGAAGAAGAAGGGCTGAAAACACGCGTTTCATCATTCCTCGGCGCTATCGTGCAGATTATGCTGCTGGATATTATCTTTAGCCTCGACTCGGTGATTACGGCTGTGGGTCTGTCAGATCACCTGTTTATTATGATGGCAGCCGTGGTGATTGCCGTAGGCGTGATGATGTTCGCCGCGCGCTCGATTGGTGATTTTGTCGAACGCCATCCTTCGGTAAAAATGCTGGCGCTCTCTTTCCTGATTCTGGTGGGCTTTACCCTGATTCTGGAAAGTTTCGACATCCACGTACCGAAAGGTTACATCTACTTCGCGATGTTCTTCTCTATTGCGGTTGAAAGCCTCAACTTGATTCGCAACAAAAAGAATCCGCTCTGATACTCCGTACGCTCTCCTGCGGGAGGGCGTACTCACTCCTTTTACCCTCACAGTTTAAGATTTTCCTGCTTTCAAGATATATAACGTCGGTTTATAAACAGACTATTATCATAGGTAGGCCAAATGAGGATAACCGGATGAAAAAATGGGCAGTAATAATTTCTGCAGTCGGACTGGCGTTTGCTGTTTCCGGGTGTTCCAGTGATTACGTCATGGCGACCAAAGATGGCCGTATGATTTTGACCGATGGAAAACCTGAAATTGATGATGATACCGGGCTGGTGAGTTATCACGATCAGCAAGGTAACGCGATGCAAATTAACCGTGATGATGTTTCGCAAATTATTGAACGTTAACAAATAAGGTCAGCATCCGGCTGGCCTTAAGATTTTTCTCTTTCCCTTTTCCCTTCCCTCTGCCATTTTTATATTCCTTATGTCGTGATTATAAAAAGGAAACGGCTATGCAATATCACCGTATACCCCACAGTTCGCTGGAAGTCAGCACGCTGGGGCTTGGCACGATGACGTTTGGTGAACAGAACAGCGAAGCCGACGCCCACGCACAACTCGACTATGCCGTCGCTCAGGGCATTAACCTTATCGACGTTGCCGAAATGTACCCAGTACCTCCGCGCCCCGAAACGCAAGGGTTAACCGAAACCTACGTCGGCAACTGGCTGGCGAAACATGGCAGCCGCGAAAAGTTAATTATCGCCTCCAAAGTGAGCGGACCGTCGCGCAATAATGACAAGGGCATCCGCCCGGATCAGGCGCTGGATCGGAAGAATATCCGCGAAGCGCTGCATGACAGCCTCAAGCGCCTACAGACTGATTACCTCGATCTTTATCAGGTGCACTGGCCGCAGCGCCCGACCAACTGCTTCGGCAAACTCGGTTATAGCTGGACGGATTCTGCGCCTGCGGTTTCGCTACTGGATACGCTGGACGCACTGGCAGAGTACCAACGCGCGGGAAAAATTCGTTATATCGGCGTGTCGAACGAAACTGCATTTGGCGTAATGCGCTACCTGCATCTGGCGGACAAACACGATCTGCCGCGTATTGTCACCATTCAGAACCCTTACAGTCTGTTAAACCGCAGTTTTGAAGTAGGTCTGGCAGAAGTCAGCCAGTATGAAGGGGTCGAACTGCTGGCCTATTCGTGCCTGGGTTTCGGCACGCTGACCGGGAAATATCTCAATGGTGCAAAACCCGCTGGCGCACGTAATACGCTCTTTAGTCGGTTCACCCGCTATAGCGGTGAGCAAACGCAAAAAGCCGTCGCGGCGTATGTTGATATCGCCAGACGTCATGGCCTGGACCCTGCTCAGATGGCGCTCGCGTTTGTACGCCGTCAACCGTTTGTTGCCAGCACTCTGCTGGGCGCAACCACGATGGATCAGCTGAAAACTAACATCGAAAGTTTGCATCTGGAGTTAAGCGAAGACGTATTAGCTGAAATTGAAGCGGTGCATCAGGTTTATACTTATCCGGCACCATAAGATTAACGCCGGTTAAAACCGGCGTTAAATATTAATGACGGCGCTGCCAGATCCACAGCGCCGTTATTGCCAGCGCAAACAGCGCACCGAAGCCAATGCCAATGGGCACGACCGGGATGCCTATCATTACCGCCAGCGAGTAAATGCCCAGCATCAACAACATGGCGCTGTTTTCGCCAAGGTTTTGTACTGCAATCGCATTCCCCGCCCCGACGCTTTTTTTACCCCGCTCCTGTAGCAACGCATTGAGCGGAACGACAAAAAAGCCCCCCATCACGCCAATCAGCATCAACAAGGCATAGGCTGGCAGCAGCTCGTGTTGCAGGGAAAAAATCAGTACCACCACGCCAATCAAAATCCCGGCTGGCATACAGCGTGACACGGTTTCCAGCGTAACTAACTTCGCTGCCGCACCTGCGCCAACCACGATACCAATCGCTACCATCGCGTTGAGATAGGTGGGCGTAGCGTTATCGGTAATGCCCAGCGCCACCGGTACCCACAGCACCAACAGGAAACGCAGCGTGACACCCGCTCCCCAGAATAAACTGGTGCCCACCAGCGAAAAACGCGTTTCACCATTGCGCCATAGCGAGGTGCAGGCATTCAGGAAACTGCGGGTCATGTTGATGAGATTCCAGGACTGCCCCGGACGCGCCGCCGCCAGTTTGGGAATGTAGATATTGGCAACGACCGCACCACCGTAGGCCAGTGCGCATGCGGCCAGGGCGACGAGGACATGCCAGTCAGCCAGCACACCACCGGCTACGGAACCGAGCAAAATCGCCGCTATGGTAGAAGCTTCCATTAAACCGTTAGCTTTCACTAACTTACTACCCGTGGTTAATTCGCCGAGAATACCGTATTTCGCCGGTGAATAGGCTGCAGCACCAACACCCACCAGCGTATAGCCGAGAAACGGATTGATACCAAAGCAGATACTGGCTGCGCCCAGCAGCTTCAGGCCGTTGGCAAACATCATCACCCGGCCTTTGGCGAAGCTATCCGCCACCTGCCCGACAAACGGCGCAAAAAGAATGTAAGCACCTACAAACACCATTTGCAGGATGGGCTGGCTCCACTCCGGATAGAACTGCGCTTTCAGTAACGCCAGAGTGGCAAACAGTAGGGCATTATCGCCAAACGCAGAGAGAAACTGCGCCACGATAACCGCTTTCATCCCCTTCGACCACAACGAAGTGTTAGTGTGCACTGACTCACTCATCGTGTTGTTCCGCTTCGTCTACCCAGCTTTTCAACGTGACAAAGTCAGGTTTGCCGCTGCCAAGTAATGGCATCTGTTTCAGATAGCGAATATCGCGCGGTACAGCAAGCTCCGGCACGCCGTGCTCGCGGGCATACTGTTGCAACTTATCGCGCGTCAGTTCGTTATCTGTGGTGAAAAGCACCAGTGCCTCGCCTTTGCTGGCATCGCTCTTAATCGCAGTGGCATGGACTTTATCTGGCGAAACACCAAGTGCCAGTTGTTCCACCATTTCCAGCGACACCATTTCGCCTGCAATTTTGGCAAAGCGTTTTGCGCGGCCCTGAATCTGCACAAAGCCCTGCTCGTCAAAACGCACAATATCGCCAGTGTCATACCAGCCGCGCTCCATTTCGCCGCGAACATTCTCGGCGGTGGGCACTTCCAGTACACCTGGCTTCTCCACCCGCAGATAGCCGTTCATTATGTTCGGCCCTTTCAGTTGCAGGCGTCCGCCCTCTTCGATACCAGGGACCGACAACAGGCGCGCATCCATTCCTGGTAGAATACGCCCTACCGTACCGGGTTTCGCCGCCATCGGTACGTTGATAGAAACGACAGGCGCGCATTCGGTCACGCCGTAGCCTTCAAGGATGCGCAGGCCAAATTTATCCTGCCAAAGCTGTTTGGTACTTTCTTGTAATTTTTCTGCGCCTGCCACCACATAGCGTAGACGATAGAAGTCATACGGGTTGGCGAAACGCGCGTAGTGACCGAGGAAAGTCGAGGTGCCGAACAACACGGTGCAACTGCGGTCATACACCAACTCCGGCACAATGCGGTAATGCAGCGGGCTTGGATAAAGGAACACTTCTGCACCTGTAAGCAGTGGCGTAAACAGGCCTACCGTCAGCCCAAAGGAGTGAAACAGCGGTAACGCCGACATAAAGCGATCGTTGGTGGTGAAGTCGGCAATCGTTTTAATCTGCTCGACATTCGCCAGAATGCTTTTATGGCTATGGACGACGCCTTTCGGATGGCCTTCAGAACCGGAGGTAAAAAGGATCAGCGCCTCTTCTTCCGGCTGCTGTTTAACCTGTGCCAGACGCGGCATCAGCAAATGAGCGAAGATCCATACTTTGTCGGCAGTGGTGACATCTGCTTTTAAATCTTCCAGATAGACCCAGCGCACCTGAGTAAGTTGCTCCGGCAGATGCCAGAGTTTGCCTTTATCGAGAAACTGGCGGGAAGTGAAGATGGTTTTGATTTCAGCCGCCGTAATAGCACTGGTCAGCCCTTTTACCCCGGCAGTGTAGTTCATCATTGCGGGCATGCGGCGACGGGCGATGGCCCCAAAAATCACTGCCGCACTGATGCCTGCATTGGGCAGCATTAAGCCGATGCGTTCGCCTTCAACACTGTATTTTTCAAGGATGCGTCCAACAAACAGCGTTTTCGTAAGCAATTTGCGATAGGAGTCTGGGGTAAAGTTGACGTCTTCGACACATTTCTTCCCGGCTCCGAAGCGGTACATTGCACTCAGTAAAGATTCGTACAGCGTTTCACGCGGGCGCACCGCCATTCGCGCTTCCATCATTATTTGATGCAGCATTTCGCCAGCGATTTTGCGACGGTCACGGGCACGCGGCGCATCCGGCATCGCCACCTGCGTTGGTGGCAAAATATGCAGAGTAATTTGCGGGAACAAGCGACGTTTAACCAGACCTTTCAGGCGGCTGAAGTGCGTAAGTTCCGCCCCTTCAATACGCACAGGAATAACCGTTGCACCAGACTTCGCCGCGACAAAACCCGCGCCATCGTAGATTTTCATCAGCGAGCCTGTCGTGGTGATGCGTCCTTCAGGGAAAATCACCACTGGTCGGCCCTGTTCCACCAGACGTACCAGATGTTTAATAGCCATAGGTTGCGTCGGGTCGAGAGGAACAAAGTCGATAAATGATTTCAGCCAACGCATATACCACTGTTGGCTTATTGAGGTGTAAACGGCAAACACTGGACGCACAGGTAAAAACAGTCCAAGCAAAATGCCATCAATAAAAGAGACGTGATTAGGCGTAATTAGAACGCGCTCGCCCTTCAGTGCCTGGGTGTCACCCGTAACGCGAACGCGATACAAAACACGGCACAAATTTCGAAAAAAGCTAAAAAGCATTCCAACTCCCTTTGCTCTGATTCAGTAAAAGCGAATGGAGGGAGATTACACGAGATAAAGAACGCGAGCGACAGTAAATTAGGTGCGAAAAAAAACCTGCGCATCCGCGCAGGTTGGTGCAAGAGACAGGGTACGAAGAGCGTACCGAATAATCTCACCAATCAATACCTCTGGGATCTTGATTGTGGTCTGCACGACGACTCTTCGCCAGCGAGAAAACGCAAAGGAATGAAGGGAAATGCAACGAGGTGTGTAAATTGTCGGTTACTGTTACAGATTGATGACCGGCAAAAAAAACCTGCGCATCTGCGCAGGCTGGTGTAATTCATGTGCTCAACCCGAAGTTGACTTCACCTATCAATACCTCTGGGATCACCACTTTAGCAACCTGAAGCCAAACGCCACCAGCGGTCAATCGCAACAGCGTTTCGCAAAGTGTAACCAAAGGTTTGCAATCTCTTTTTTTGTCTTACTTATTTGCGTTTGGCTCACATTCCCACGATGAAAACACGCCACCCCTTGAACCAACGGGCGTTTTCCGTAACACTGAAAGAATGTAAGCGTTTACCCACTAAGGTATTTTCATGGCGACCATAAAGGATGTAGCCCGACTGGCAGGCGTTTCAGTCGCCACCGTTTCCCGCGTCATTAATAATTCACCCAAAGCCAGCGAAGCTTCCCGGCTGGCTGTGCATAGTGCAATGGAGTCTCTTAGCTATCACCCGAACGCCAACGCCCGTGCGCTGGCGCAGCAGACCACTGAAACGGTCGGTCTGGTCGTTGGTGATGTTTCCGATCCGTTTTTCGGTGCAATGGTGAAAGCGGTCGAACAGGTGGCTTATCACACCGGTAATTTTTTATTGATTGGCAACGGTTACCACAACGAACAAAAAGAGCGTCAGGCCATTGAGCAACTGATCCGCCATCGCTGTGCTGCGTTGGTCGTCCATGCCAAAATGATCCCGGATGCTGATTTAGCCTCATTAATGAAACAAATGCCCGGTATGGTGCTGATCAACCGTATCCTGCCTGGCTTTGAAAACCGTTGTATTGCTCTGGACGATCGTTACGGTGCCTGGCTGGCAACGCGTCATTTAATTCAGCAAGGTCATACCCGCATTGGTTATCTGTGCTCTAACCACTCTATTTCTGACGCCGAAGATCGTCTGCAAGGGTATTACGATGCCCTTGCTGAAAGTGGTATTGCGGCCAATGACCGGCTGGTGACATTTGGCGAACCAGACGAAAGCGGCGGCGAACAGGCAATGACCGAGCTTTTGGGACGAGGAAGAAATTTCACTGCGGTAGCCTGTTATAACGATTCAATGGCGGCGGGTGCGATGGGCGTTCTCAATGATAATGGTATTGATGTACCGGGTGAGATTTCGTTAATTGGCTTTGATGATGTGCTGGTGTCACGCTATGTGCGTCCGCGCCTGACCACCGTGCGTTACCCAATCGTGACGATGGCGACCCAGGCTGCCGAACTGGCTTTGGCGCTGGCGGATAATCGCCCTCTCCCGGAAATCACTAATGTCTTTAGTCCGACGCTGGTACGTCGTCATTCAGTGTCAACTCCGTCGCTGGAGGCAAGTCATCATGCAACCAGCGACTAACCGCAGTTAAAGCAATTCCAGCGCCAGTAATTCTTCGATGGTCTGGCGACGGCGAATCAACCGCGCCTGACCATTATCAAACAGAACTTCTGGTAACAGCGGACGGCTATTGTAGTTGGATGACATTGATGCGCCATATGCCCCTGTATCATGCAGTACCAGATAATCACCTGCCTTCACTTCCGGCAAGGCGCGGGTTTCAACATTTCCCCCTTCCTGCTGGGTAAAGACATCGCCCGATTCACATAACGGTCCGGCGACGACGGTTTCCACCGTTGGCGCGTGTTCCAGAGAACGACCATCAGCTGCCAGGGCACTGATATGGTGGTAACTACCGTACATTGCCGGGCGCATCAGATCGTTGAACCCGGCATCAACCAGCACAAAGTGGCGGCTCCCCATTTGTTTGACGCTCCGCACCTGAGTAATTAATACGCCAGACTGCGCTACCAGGAAGCGACCCGGTTCAATTTCCAGTTTCACAGGGTGGCCCAAATGGCGGGCGATTTGCTCACGCGCGGCATTCCACAGACCATAATAATGTTCGGTATCAACCGCCTCTTCACCCTGTTGATAAGGAACAGAAAGCCCACCGCCCGCAGAAATAGCCTGTAAATCCTGACCGAATTCGATGACCTGACGCACCATAGCACCACACACCTGTTCCAGATGGGCATAATCAACGCCAGAACCAATGTGCATGTGAATGCCGACCAGCTGCAGATGATGACGTTGTATCACGTCCAGTGCGGCGGGCAGATCGGTGTACCAGATACCGTGCTTGCTGTTTTCGCCACCGGTATTGGTTTTTTGGCTATGTCCGTGACCAAACCCCGGATTAACGCGCAGCCATACCCGATGCCCTGGCGAAACCTGGCCCAGTTGGTCGAGCATATCAACAGAACCCGCATTCACCGGAATTTGCAATTCACTGACGCGTTCAAGCGTCGCCTGATCGATAACATCTGCCGTAAAAACAATATCATCGGGGTGCGTTTGCGGATTGTAACCCGCCGCCAACGCACGCTCTATTTCGCCTAACGAGACGGAATCCACTTTCACGCCCTGCTCACGCATTAAGCGCAAAATATGAATATTGGAACAGGCTTTCTGTGCAAAGCGCACCACATCAAACTGTTTCAGCGCTGCAATCTGCCGACGAATAATTTGCGCATCGTAGACCCACACCGGGCAGCCAAATTCAGCGGGCAAACGCAGCAGATTTTCGGCGGTGAGATCGGTATCGGTGCTGAACAGTGAATGTGGCATAACAAACTCCAGATAAGTGCTTTTTTATGATTACGCCACATCATAAAAAGAATAAAAAATATCGATTTATGTCGAGTCTATGCAAAAATGATATGGATTACCGGATTGCGAGAGAGCGCTAATGGCCGCCGTTAACTTACGTCATATTGAAATTTTTCATGCGGTAATGACCGCCGGAAGCCTGACTGAGGCGGCACACCTGCTACACACCTCACAGCCAACCGTCAGCCGCGAACTTGCGCGCTTTGAGAAGGTGATCGGGCTGAAATTGTTTGAGCGCGTACGTGGGCGATTACATCCTACCGTGCAAGGACTGCGTCTGTTTGAAGAAGTGCAACGATCCTGGTACGGACTGGATCGCATTGTCAGCGCCGCAGAAAGTCTGCGCGAGTTTCGCCAGGGAGAACTGTCTATTGCCTGCCTGCCGGTCTTTTCGCAATCTTTTTTACCGCAGCTCCTGCAACCCTTTCTGGCACGTTATCCCGATGTCAGCTTAAATATCGTGCCCCAGGAATCACCGCTACTTGAAGAGTGGCTCTCGGCCCAGCGTCATGATTTAGGACTCACTGAAACGCTCCATACGCCTGCGGGAACAGAACGTACCGAATTACTCTCTTTAGATGAAGTGTGTGTGTTACCTCCGGGTCATCCGCTGGCGGTAAAAAAGGTATTAACGCCGGATGATTTTCAGGGTGAGAACTACATCAGCCTTTCCCGTACTGACAGCTATCGCCAGTTGCTGGATCAGCTATTTACTGAACATCAGGTTAAACGACGCATGATCGTAGAAACCCACAGCGCCGCGTCAGTCTGCGCAATGGTACGGGCGGGGGTAGGTGTTTCGGTGGTTAACCCGCTCACCGCACTAGATTATGCGGCAAGCGGTTTAGTGGTGCGGCGGTTCAGTATTGCGGTTCCGTTCACCGTCAGCCTGATCCGCCCCCTGCACCGCCCGTCATCAGCGCTGGTTCAGGCGTTTAGTGGGCATTTACAAGCGGGGTTACCGAAACTGGTCACTTCTCTTGACGCTATTTTGTCGTCAGCTACGACAGCATAAAAGCGACAGCATCCTCGGCATGGATCGCCGCGGTATCAAACACAGGCAAAACACTGCGCTCTTCTGGCACCAGTAAACCAATTTCTGTGCAGCCAAAAATGACGCCCTGTGCGCCCTGTTCTGCAAGGCGAGCAATCACTTGCGCATAATAAGCGCGTGACGCTTCGGTAAATTGCCCCAGACACAGTTCTTCAAAAATAATCTGATTAATTTTCGCCCGTTCATCCGCTTCAGGAATAAGACAATTGATGGAAAATTGTTCCGTCAGCCGCCCGCGATAAAAATCCTGTTCCATGGTGTAACGCGTACCCAGCAGCGCCACACGAGTCATTCCGGCCCCGGTAATTGCACGTCCGGTGGCATCCGCAATGTGTAAGAAAGGCAGAGTGCAACGTGACTCAATGGCATCCGCCACTTTATGCATCGTATTGGTACATAACACAATACCTTCTGCGCCCGCCCGCTGTAAGCCAAGCGCCGCCTCAGCCAGAATGTCCCCGGTTTTATCCCATTCCCCGCGACGCTGGCACTCTTCTATTTCATGAAAATCGACGCTATGTAGCAGCACTTGCGCAGAGTGAAGCCCACCAAGCCGCTGTTTAATGCCTTCATTTATCAAACGATAGTAAGGAATGGTGGATTCCCAGCTCATTCCTCCCAGCAAACCAATTGTTTTCATTCCTCTCTCCTGATGTGTGTTACCGCAACAAGGCTGAATAAGGAACGAGACAAACGCCTCAACGGCCAAGTGCCCAATCTCTATTAACGAAAAAAGGGCCGGATGTACAGCACATCCGGCCCGTGAAATCAGACGCCGATATTTCTCAACTTCTCGCCTGCCATCAGTTTGCGTTCGATATGTTCCAGCGTGACATTTTTGGTTTCCGGAATGAGCCAGAAAGTAATGCCCACAAACGCAATGTTCAGCGCAGTGTAGAGCCAGAACGTACCGGCAGCGCCAATGCTATCAAGCAGTGTCAGGAAGGTCGCGCCGATAATCATATTCGACACCCAGTTCGTGGTGGTCGAACAGGTAATACCGAAATCGCGGCATTTCAGCGGCTGAATTTCAGAGCACAGGATCCACACCACTGGCGCGGCGCTCATCGCATAACCGGCAATACACATCATCGTCATGCCAACAGAGAGCCAGGACAAGCCACTGGAAGCCGTACCGTTATCAAACTGCATCAGGCAATAGCCCAGCACCAGAGTGCCTAACGCCATCACGCTGAAACCAATTTTCAGAGCCGGTTTACGCCCTGCTTTATCTACCGTAAACACCGCAATAAAGGTGGCGAACATAAAGGTCAGCCCTACGACCAGAGTCGCAATCATCTGTTGTTCTGTGGTCGTAAAGCCCGCCATTTTGAAGATACGCGGCGCGTAGTACATGATGATGTTCATACCGGTAAACTGCTGCATCGCCTGCAACAACATACCGAGAAACACAGCACGACGGACGTTACGGTTGATCTTAAACAGTGCCCAACCGCCCTGTTTTAACTTCAGGCTTTCACGAATTTCGTTGAGTTCTTCTCGCGCTTTTTCCGACGTATCGCGCAGCATACGCAATACTTCTTCCGCCTCAATATGACGCCCCTTTTCCGCCAGCCAGCGCGGGCTATTTGGCAGGAAGACTACCAGAATAATCAGCAGAACTGCTGGTAAAGCAAGAACCCCCAACATTGCGCGCCAGTTACCGCTATAACTGAACGCTGTATCGGATAAAAACGCCAGCACGATGCCGAGTGTGACCATCAACTGGTACATACTGATCATCTTACCGCGAACGTTTTCACTTGCCATTTCAGAAAGATACAGAGGAGCGGTGTAAGACGCGATCCCGACAGCAATGCCCAGCACCACACGAGCGGCGATTAACATCTCTACGCTGGTCGCAAAAGCGGACCCTATAGAACCGAGTACAAACAGGATGGCCCCCGCCATCAGGCTGTATTTACGCCCCAGGCGGAACGACAGCCAACCATTAAACAGCGCACCAATTGCTGCACCGAGCATCATGCTACTAACCACCCATTCCTGCAAACGACTGGTCAGCACAAAGTGATCGGTAATGAACGGCAACGCTCCGGCGATTACGCCGATATCAAGACCAAATAACAATCCTGCGACCGCAGCAGCTACCGAAACAAACATATTCATACGCCGCGTATCCCGCAAAGAACGTGGCGTTAAAGCAGATTCCGTATTGATAGTAACCATTTTTTCCTGCCAGCAGAGAGTAAGACATAGTGAAAAAATACGTGAACAACTCACGCAGGTGTCAGGTCGGAAACAGCATAAATATGGATTAAATTGCTGCGACATGTCGTTATGTGATGGATATTCCAATTTTCAAATTAAGTTGAATTATTGAGATTATTATTAACCACCTAATTTTACAGCAGATAAAATTCATAAAGTTCATTAATTGATAATTAATATGGATTATTTCATAACCATGATATGGATTATGATGATCTACAGGTATAAAAAACCCTGCCATGCGGCAGGGTCATAAAAGTAAGAAGAATGAATTAACGCGCCAGCCAACCGCCATCCACGGCAATGGTATAACCATTCACATAATCTGAAGCGCTGGAGGCAAGGAACACTATCGGCCCCATCAGGTCACTCGGCAGTCCCCAACGACCAGCTGGAATGCGGTCGAGAATTTCCGCGCTACGTTGTTCATCTGCCCGTAGTTGTTGAGTATTGTTGGTCGCCATGTAACCCGGGGCTATCGCATTAACATTAATGTTGTGTTTAGCCCATTCGTTCGCCATCAATCGCGTCACACCCATCACGCCGCTTTTTGATGCGGTATAAGAAGGCACACGGATCCCGCCCTGGAAGGAGAGCATTGACGCGATATTGATAATCTTGCCGCCATTGCCTTGCGCGATAAAGTGTTTCGCCGCTGCCTGAGACATGAAGAATACGCTCTTGATATTCAGGTTCATGACATCGTCCCAGTCCTTTTCGCTGAACTCGAGAGCATCTTCGCGGCGAATCAATCCGGCGTTATTCACCAGGATATCAATATGACCAAACTCCGCTACCGCGCGATCCAGCAGTGCTGGAATACCATCAATCTTTCGCAGATCGGCGGTCAGGCTTAAAAAACGACGCCCCAGCGCTGTGACCTGCTCGATGGTTTCAGTCGGTTCAACGATGTTAATGCCAACAATGTCACAGCCCGCTTGCGCCAGCCCCAACGCCATCCCCTGACCCAGTCCAGTATCACAACCAGTGACGACCGCAACTTTACCTTCGAGAGAAAATGCACTTAAAATCATAACAATACCTTATTCGTTTATGCCCACAACTAGCGCAAATCTTTAACGGCCACATGGTCCATATCATCAAAGACCTGGTTTTCACCGACCATGCCCCAGATAAAGGTATAAGCTTTGGTTCCGACACCGGAATGGATCGACCAGCTCGGGGAGATCACCGCCTGCTCGTTATGCATCACAATATGACGCGTTTCTTGCGGCTGCCCCATCATGTGGAAAACGCAGGCGTCATCATCCATATTGAAATAGAAATAAACTTCCATCCGGCGCTCGTGGGTGTGACACGGCATGGTGTTCCACAAGTTACCCGGAGCCAGCTCCGTCAGCCCCATACTCAATTGGCAGGTTTCCAGTACATCCGGGACAAAATATTTGTTAATCGTGCGACGGTTACTGGTGAGGTTATCGCCTAACGTGACTGGAGATACTTCGTCCGGTGTGACTTTTTTGGTGGGATACGTCGTATGCGCGGGTGCGCAATTGTAATAAAACTTCGCCGGAGTGCCGGTATCAATACTGGCAAAGACAACTTCTTTTGCACCTTTACCAACATACAGGGCGTCGCGGTGACCGATTTCATAGCATTGGCCATCGACAGTAATCGTACCGGCACCGCCAATATTGATAACACCTAACTCGCGACGTTCAAGGAAATAGCTTACGCCGAGTTGTTTACCAACTTCCCCGCCAACGGAAACCGTTTTAGTTATCGGCATAATGCCGCCAACAATAATTCGGTCAATGTGGCTGTAAACCATGGTGTACTCATCGGCGACAAATACCTTTTCAACCAAAAATTCATTGCGCAGCCCTTGGGTATCCAGCGTTTTTGCGTGCGCACTGTGGATGCTCTGTCTTACGTCCACATCAACCTCCGATAATCAGTGAAGCGTGAAAATAGAAAACGATAGTGAAACACTGTTTCGTTTTCTCTATAAAGGGATGATATGCCCATGGGCTAGGGTTTTCAATTAAAAATAAAACAATGTTTCATTTTTAAGTTAAGGATTAAAAAAAGTGCAGTGTCGATCACGAATATGTCATGAGAATGGAAAAATGAGGGAGCCCAGAAAATGTATGTCGACTTGCCAGCCATCATTATTCAACAGATTAATGACGGCAGATATTTATCGGTAAGGAGGAAATGCAGAGCTATTCGTCACGTTCAATGGTCAATGCCACACCCTGGCCCCCGCCGATACAAAGCGTTGCCAGTCCTTTGCGGGCATTACGTTTCACCATTTCATGAACCAGAGAAACCAGGATTCGGCAACCGGAAGCGCCTATCGGGTGACCGAGTGCGATCGCGCCACCATTGACATTGACCCGACGCTCATCCCACTCAAGCATCTTGCCAACCGAAAGCGCCTGTGCAGCAAACGCTTCATTAGCCTCGATAAGATCGACTTCAGCCAACTGCCAGCCTACACGCTCCAGGCAACGGCGGGTCGCATACACCGGCGCAATTCCCATCAATGCCGGATCTACACCAACGCTGGCAAATGCGCGAATGCGGGCCAGCACGGGTAAATTCAACGCTCGTGCTTTGGCTTCGCTCATCATCATTACCGCAGCTGCGCCATCGTTTATGGATGATGCATTACCCGCTGTCACAGAACCGAGACTATCAAATGAAGGATTTAAACGGGCTAAGCCTTCTGCGCTGGCGTCAGTGCGTGGCTGTTCATCGGTATCAACAACCAACGTCTGCCCGTTACTTTGGGTCATTACCGGGACGATCTCATCTTTAAATCGTCCGGCGTCAATCGCCGCTCGCGCTTTTTGTTGCGAGCTAAGTGCGTAAGCATCCTGCAACTGACGGCTGATGCCATATTCGCGAGCCAGATTTTCGGCGGTGACACCAATATGATAATCATTGAAGGCATCCCACAACCCATCATGCACAAGACTGTCAACCAACTGGCTATTGCCAAGCTGTGCACCGGTGCGGCTATCAGTCAGAACATGTGGTGCGCGGCTCATGTTTTCCTGGCCACCGGCGATGACAATATCAGCCTCGCCACACTGTATCGCCTGAGTAGCCAGATGCAGTGCTTTAAGCCCGGAACCGCAAACGTCATTAATAGTGATTGCAGAAACGCTATTAGGCAGACCACCTTTAATAGCCGATTGCCTTGCCGGATTCTGCCCTGCCCCTGCAGTCAACACCTGACCAAGAATTACTTCATCCACCGCATATGCAGGAACGCCGGTACGTTCTATTAACGCTTTCACGACCAGACTACCAAGTTCCACGGCGGAATGACCCGCTAACGCACCACGAAAGCAGCCGATAGGTGTCCGTAACGCCCCGACAATCACAACGTCTTTCATCACAACCTCGCACCAATTAACAGTGCAATAGTAAATGATTGTTAATTACAGTTATCTTAATTGTTTAAAAAAAGTGATTTTTATCACAAAGGAAATATGCCTGAGCAGCAGTCAGAGACATAACTGGCACGTAAGGTTTGCAACCACTAACCCACCAATAGAGGGGTAGATAGGGCGTTAATCTCCCATACTTAACCTGGTTTATGGTAAATTGCCCTCCATTTTGTTTAATTTGTAGATGATACGTTCAGATAATGTCTAATATTTGGTCTAAAGAAGAAACTCTGTGGAGTTTCGCGCTCTACGGCACAGCCGTTGGTGCAGGCACGCTCTTCCTTCCTATTCAGTTAGGTTCGGCAGGGGCTGTGGTCCTGTTTATTACTGCTCTGGTCGCCTGGCCTTTAACATATTGGCCACATAAAGCCTTGTGCCAGTTCATCCTCTCATCAAAAACATCAGCAGGTGAAGGGATAACGGGCGCGGTAACACACTACTATGGCAAGAAGATTGGTAATCTGATTACCACGCTGTACTTCATCGCCTTTTTTGTCGTCGTGTTGATATATGCAGTGGCAATTACCAACTCACTTACGGAACAGCTGGCAAAGCATATGGTTATTGATCTTCGCATCCGTATGTTGGTGAGTCTGGGTGTTGTATTAATTCTGAATCTCATTTTTCTGATGGGACGTCATGCCACTATTCGGGTAATGGGATTTTTGGTATTCCCATTGATTGCCTATTTCTTATTTCTTTCCATTTACCTTGTCGGTAGTTGGCAACCTGATCTATTAACAACCCAGGTAGAGTTCAATCAGAATACCCTTCACCAGATATGGATATCGATTCCCGTGATGGTTTTCGCCTTTAGCCATACGCCCATTATTTCTACGTTTGCCATAGACAGACGTGAAAAATATGGCGAACACGCTATGGATAAATGCAAAAAAATTATGAAAGTCGCTTATCTCATCATCTGCATAAGTGTACTGTTCTTTGTCTTTAGCTGCCTGCTTTCTATTCCACCTTCGTATATTGAAGCTGCTAAAGAAGAAGGGGTCACCATTTTATCGACGCTTTCTATGCTGCCGAACGCCCCAGCATGGTTGTCAATTTCCGGGATTATTGTCGCAGTAGTTGCGATGTCGAAATCATTCCTGGGTACGTACTTTGGCGTTATTGAAGGTGCCACAGAGGTCGTCAAAACAACACTACAGCAGGTTGGTGTAAAGAAAAGTCGTGCATTTAACCGCGCACTATCAATTATGTTGGTATCGCTGATTACCTTCATTGTTTGTTGCATTAACCCGAACGCGATTTCGATGATTTACGCGATCAGCGGCCCGCTCATTGCCATGATACTTTTCATCATGCCTACGCTGTCAACGTATCTCATCCCGGCGCTTAAACCCTGGCGTTCCATCGGAAATCTGATTACGCTGATCGTGGGTATCCTGTGCGTATCGGTAATGTTCTTTAGCTAATATCAGTTGTGGATGGTTCAAAATTGCTACAATTTTGAACCATTCCATTTTTCATAATATTCATTTGTTATTATTCCACCCTATCACTTCTCTCGTCATATCCTAGTATTATCAGTTAGTTAAACACACAAAGAGATCTGAACATCTTAAATAAGACTATTTAAGATGCATAACTTAGATTCGCAAGATATCTTCTGGTCATTCAAAAACAATTTGCGATATAGATATTCTCATACCATGAGATAGTTATCTGGACCGCTCTCAACCATGCAAGATTAAATCAGTGAAACATAATCATATTTGATAACGAGAAATGCATTTTTAAATGCCTTACTCAGAATTATAGCAAATACAGATTAATCGCAATTTTTCCCGGCAAAATTACAAAATCATGGTGTATTGACATCATCAATAACCAATGAAATTATGCAATTATATGCGGATAGGGAGGTTCTTAACATGGGGCTTTGTAGTCGTTATAAAAGTCTTACATGCAATAGTTGCTCAATGCATTGCCAAATAATGCCAGAAGAGTCACCGCGTTTGCAGTATTGCGCAAACTCGTGTTTTTGTATGTGGCCCGAAGAAAGTTCATATTTTAATCGTGGTGTGGTAGAAGGTATCTTAACAAAAAACCACAATGCGAGATTAAGCGGATATATTTTTGTCGATTTTTCAGTAAGTTTTTTACGTCTATTCCTTGAAAAAGACTGGATTGACTATCTTGCAAGTACTGACATGGGGATTGTTTTAGTCAGCGACCGCAATATGCAATCGTTAGCTAATTACTGGCGAAAACACAACTCAGCAATATCTGCTGTCATATATAATGATGATGGTCTTGATGTTGCCAATGAAAAGATCAGACAACTATTTATTGGTCGTTATTTATCATTTACCAGAGGTAACACATTAACTCAGATGGAATTCACCATAATGGGGTATATGGTTTCTGGTTATAATCCATATCAGATTGCTGAAGTTCTGGATATGGATATCCGTAGCATCTACGCGTACAAGCAACGAATCGAAAAGAGAATGGGTGGTAAAATAAACGAATTATTTATTCGTTCACATTCGGTCCAACATTGATACTCAACGACCAGCCAGAATCATACTCTGTTTATACGGGCATTTATTGAAATGTCCGTATTTTATAAATAGGCCGTCCCCTCAAGAGTAAACACCATAGTATTTAAAACCATCACACGAAAAATTCAGAAGCATTACGAAATATGAATTTACAAACAATAGTGGCATAAATGTTAACCATGTTAATTTACGTAAAGTTTTACGTTGCAACATTAAAGCCTCATTTCAATCATCATGATAAATATAAAATTAATATATATTTATGCCGTAAATACCAATATACTTAGCAAACTATGTGATCTCCATTTCGATTGATTTAGTGTTTATTGACGTATGTACTGGATTATTAACGATAATATCGAGTTCTGGCCTGAGCACCGAAAATTAATATCGGTACATAACGCCGATCTTAACGTCGTTCTGACAACGCCAGCCAGTCGATGTTTATCACTTCTACTTGAAGCTTTTCCTGATGTGGTTGCACAACAAGATTTTTTCACCAGAGTCTGGGAAGAAGAAGGTATGCGTGTGCCTACTAACACGTTATATCAGAACATATCCATTATCAGACGCGGATTTCGCGCTGTTGGTGATACTACCCACTCGCTAATTGCAACCGTGCCGAGAAGAGGATTCAAGATCCATAATGACATTAACATACAAAATCATGTAATAAACTCGTCAACAGACGCACATACACACAATGCCCCACCTGCCATAAAAGTTAATGCGGGATACAAAGAGAGCATTGGTGGCGCAAAGAATTTCAATAACAAAATCCTCAAACATATAAAAAGTCATCTAATTATGTTGAGCGCATTTGTCATAGGCGCATATTCTGCATATTGGCTATGGAATAATAATCAACCGAAGCCATTTTTCAAGGATTACAAGACTGTTGCGGAAATTAATGGCTGCCATTTTAATGTAACAGAAGATACAATTGATGGGTTGAAAGAGTTCGATAAATATAAAACACGGATACTGGATTCGGGGATTAACTGTAAAAAACATCCGTGGTTATACTTCCCTCTTGCAAAATCCTCACCGGGGATGATTGTTATGGCATGCAATAAAAACTATAACCAACATGAAGTGGCAAACTGTTTAACCCTGTCTTACCGTGAGGTTAATCGTGATTGATTATAAAAAAAACTTATTATTTATTTTAGTTTTTATCAGTGGGTTTATTCTCTTCACTGTCTATTCTTACACTGCAGAAAAAATGATATATAACGAAACATGCACTGCAAATTGGGTAATTTTTAATGACCAGGGACGAGCAAATCTTACCATCGACTTTATGTATAACAAAAAAAATAAAACAGGAACTGTTGCGTTGAGTGGAACCTGGCAACAAGGTAACAGAGAAAGTAAATCAATACGGCGAAATATTGAATACACATGGATTGAAAACTATGACACAGCCCATTTAACATCAAAGAAAGTTAATAAGTTTGAGATTATGGATCAAGTTGATGATGATAGACTTGCACAACTTATTCCTGATTTTTATGTCTTTCCAGAAAAAAGTGTAAGCTATAATATACTAAAGCAAGGTAAGCATGCTTTTATTTTGAGCATTGGTAACAGAGCAATAATGCATTGTGCAAGGTAAACTAAAATAGATAACAAAAAGATGGAACCTCGTTAATCATAAAACAATAAAATTAAATATTCTCGCAGTATATGGCAGTCTAAAGCATCAAAGATTTGATCAACATCTTTCATTTTAGACATCTCCTTGCAATGTAAAATATCATGTATCAACAACATCTGGTGCAAATCCATGAGTCAAACTCGACATTCATCTTAGCTCGATTATTATTCCTTCGTACAGTCGATGTAAACAATACAGAAAGAGGATTATTAAGAACCAGTTTACTCAGTGAATCAATAGAGGAAAGGACTAACGTTTCTTTAAAAGAATTGATTTCATCATCTGTTAAACTAAACTCATCATTGACAGATCGTGAGATATAACTGTTTTTAACTTTACTCTTTACGTTGACTTTATTGACAGAATTAACATTCACATATCTTGATTTTAATGTCCATGATGTTGTTTGCGTGAGAACATTCTCAGCATTAAGGAATTTTTTTAACGGAATCCTTGGTTTCTTTTTCGAGTCCGAATTTACAATATCATGCATATAGACCATTTCATGAATCTGCGAAAATTCAATGTCCATTGTATACCTCACATTTTTACCGTGACTCGATGTTACTGTTCAATAATCACCTTCCATCAATACTAAAATTAATACCCCTAATGTGCCGATAACAAATATAGTCATTCTACGTAACGTCTCCATAAGGTGATAACCTTGATCAAATGAATTTCGAATATAATAAAGGAAATCTTTTGAGATGTTTATCACGAATAAAGCTATTTATGTTACCAATATCATTTCGAGTGCGCACACTATCTATCTGTTTTTTCGAGATATAAAAAACAACGTGTAAGTTATGTAAATTGCCGATGCTACTTAGTAACATTATGGTAAAAAAAGTAAAAATGAGCGATTTTTGATAGAATAAAGCATGAGAAAAGGTGATATTTGACATTATCAGAAGCTGCGAATTCGGATTTTGCTCTAATCAAATGAGAGAAATGTAAAATGAAGCCACGAAATATTAATAATAGCCTACCACTGCAACCATTAGTTCCTGATCAGGAGAACAAAAATAAGAAAAATGAAGAGAAATCCGTTAATCCAGTTAAAATCACAATGGGGTCTGGTTTAAATTATATTGAACAAGAATCTCTTGGAGGAAAATATCTAACACATGATTTGTCAATAAAGATAGCGGATATTTCTGAAGAGATAATTCAGCAAGCAATATTATCTGCTATGAGCATATATAAATTTTCGATAACAGATGATTTAATGAGTATGGCTGTAAATGAACTCATAAAACTGACCAAAATAGAGAATAATGTAGACCTGAATAAATTCACTACTATATGCACAGACGTTCTATCCCCCCGCGTCACCAGACATAATAAAGAAAAAAACAAACGACATTCTACCCTTCTCAAAAATCCCCTTTTTAATTTTCATTGAAAAAATGGCAATTGATACTATGAATCCAGGTCATACACATTAAGGCATTTATGTAATGTCGTAATTAAGATAACTAATAAGGTGAATATTAGTAAAACAACTAATGATGTTATTAGTTTGTAGTGAACAGTACTTTTACCAATAATAAAAAATATACCATAAGCAATGCAAGCTTAAAACTCATAATTTAAAAAAGATAAATATAAAAATATCAATGAGTCAATCAATAATAATTTGGCATCACGAGACACATCACAGAGGAATATTATGAGCACAGAAACAATTGAAATATTCAATAATAGTGATGAATGGGCAAATCAACTAAAACACGCATTATCGAAAGGAGAAAATCTGGCATTACTACATGGTTTAACTCCTGATATCCTTGATAGAATATATGCATATGCATTCGACTACCATGAAAAGGGTAATATAACGGACGCAGAAATTTATTATAAATTCTTGTGCATTTATGCGTTCGAAAATCATGAGTATCTAAAAGATTTTGCATCAGTATGTCAGCCCAAAAAGAAATATCAACAAGCATATGACCTTTACAAACTAAGTTACAATTACTTCCCGTATGATGACTATTCAGTTATTTATCGTATGGGTCAATGTCAGATTGGGGCTAAAAATATCGATAACGCAATGCAATGTTTCTATCACATTATTAACAATTGTGAGGATGATAGTGTTAAGAGTAAAGCGCAGGCATATATTGAACTCTTAAACGATAATTCAGAAGATAATGGCTAAGCATTACAATCATTTGGTTAAATTTGCTGGTTATAGTGCAGTTAACCACTATAACCAGCACCTCTTATGTTTTCTTAAATCAGCATCTTAAAACAGTTAAGAGCATACTATAAATCATTATTTTTCAATGCGCTAGAGAACAATCTACTTTATCAAAATTGAATAAGGCTATTTCAGATTACATCACTGAATCCCTAAGATAAATTAGTGAACACAACCATAGATATGTCGAATGTAATTTCCTGTAGCGTTAATGACACATAAATATGAATAGCCATAATTTCTATTGCTTAAGCAGGATGCAAGAAACCAATTTTTTCATAGAGGTTAACTAATGGACTTAGAAAATAAATTCTCATATCATTTTCTTGAGGGATTAACGCTCACGGAAGATGGAATTCTTACTCAAGGAAATGAGCAAGTTTATATTCCACAGAAAGAGTTAGGTGTATTAATAGTATTACTTGAATCCGCTGGTCATGTTGTACTGAAAGATATGATCATCGAATCAGTATGGAAAAATATTATTGTTAGTGACGAGTCCCTGACAAGACGTATCTATTCTTTGCGCTGCATTTTTGAAAAAATTGGCTATGATCGTTGCATAGAAACAATCTACCGGAAAGGTTATCGTTTCAGCGGGCAGGTTTTCAAAACTAAAATTAATGAAGATAATACTTCAGACTATTCCATAGCTATATTCCCTTTCACTACTTCATTGAATACACTGGATCCATTAATACTTAATCAGGAATTAGTGCAAATCATTTCAAATAAAAAAATCGATGGTCTCTATACCTATCCGATGGCTGCGACAAATTTTTGTAATGATCACATATCTCAAAATTCATTCTTGAGCAGATTCAAGCCAGATTATTTCGTTACAGGAAGAATAAACCAGAATAATGCAGTGAACACTTTATACATTGAGTTGATCGACGCTAAAAACCTTTTCCTCATCGCCAGTAATCATCTCCCTGTTGATGAACTACATAATACATCACAATTTATTATAGATAATATCCTTCAAACGGTACATAAACCAGAACGATCTGTAAGATTAGCTAAGCAGGACCAAGGATATAAGAATCATTATTTATCAGATGAAATGTTAGCCGGAAAGAAAGAACTTTACGACTTCACCCCTGAAAGCATTTACAGGGCCATGACTATATTTGATAGATTACAAAATAAAAGTGATATACAGACGCTAAAAACAGAATGTTATTGCCTTCTAGCGGAATGCCATATGTCTTTGGCACTTCATGGAAAAAGTGAACTTGAACTTGCTGCTCAAAAAGCATTAGAGCTTTTAGATTATGTATCAGACATAACCACTGTCGATGGAAAAATTTTAGCTATTATGGGACTGATAACTGGTCTGTCTGGACAAGCAAAAGTATCTCATATCTTATTTGAACAGGCTAAGATACACTCAACTGATATAGCCTCTCTCTACTACTATAGGGCACTAGTCCACTTTCATAATGAAAAAATTGAAGAGGCAAGGATTTGTATAGACAAATCACTACAACTCGAACCCAGAAGACGAAAAGCAGTTGTGATAAAAGAATGTGTAGATATGTATGTGCCTAACCCGCTCAAAAACAACATTAAACTCTACTATAAAGAAACTGAGAGTGAAAGCCATCGAGTTATAATTGACAACATTTTGAAATTAAAGCAGCTGACGAGAATTTGTATGCGATAAATTTTTATTGACGCAATTTTATTATTTAGATGTATGCAACTTGTTATTTAAACAACAGAGATAAAAATATCTAAGATATTCACCTTATTGCAAGGTATTTAAAATGCTCTAGAGTTAAAAGTATGATGTAAAGACCATTGGCCTGGACAATTAAAAAAGGGAGCTTTATGACTAATCCAATCGGTATCAATAATTTATCTCAAAGTTCAAATATAGCGAATGCAACGGGTGATGAAGTCGTATCATTAGATAAACACATCAACACCAGTGCTACTGATACAGATCAAATACAAGCATTTATAGTTTCAACATGGATGGCGTCTTTTCAAAATGATATGTATTCAGAAGATAATCCTATCTCACCTTACTATAAAATTGAATGGTAGACGATTGACCAAATAAATCATAACGAGATACTTTTATAATAGTATCTCGTTCCTTTCATTCAATCCTCACACATGAAAAAATATGCACTCACCAAAAGTTAAATTCTTAACCATCTTCACGTTTTGTATATTTATTACAAACAGTCTTTCGCCAGCAACTCTTGCTCTAATGAAGCAGGAACAATGTTCAGAATCGAACCAAATTTAATTAAAGCTATCGCTCTTGTTGAAAGCAATCTAAAAAAGGATAGCATAGGCAAGAACAGAGATAAGAATAACAATATAAAGAGTTTAGATTATGGGTTAATGCAGATAAACCAGATGCATATTCCCCTGTTAAAAAAACGTGGAATAATAAAAGATGAACGAGATTTGTTAGATAACCCTTGTCTGAACATTAAAATAGGAACCGAGATTTTATATAACCATTTTTCACGTTGTGGAGTAACGTGGCAATGCCTGGGGACTTATAATGCGGGTTTTGCAATGGATAACCAAAAAAAGAGACAGCAATATGCCCCAAAATATATATTGTATATACCAGGCTTAATGAACTAGACAATCGTAAGGCTTCAGCAAAATGAGCCTAAAGCCTCTTTTTTTTATATAGTGCAAACACCCATACGTAAAGCTGTTTTGATCAACTCGATACCACTGTGAACATCTAATTTCTTCATGATATTGAGTCTATGAGTTTCGACTGTTTTCCTGCTTAACTGCAAGAAATTAGCGATTTCTTTGTTTGTTTTACCATCAGCTATGAGTTGTAATATTTCTGACTCACGATTTGTAAGTTGATTATCAGAGGAATACCTGGAAGATATTTTTTCACAATCCATATGTACACTATCAAAATAAGTGTAACCATTACTAATCGAATCAATAGCACGATTTAGTTTCGCCGGGTGACTGGTTTTCCATACGCATCCTTTCGCACCTGCTTCAAGCAATTTTATTGAATCAATATACGGCATCTTTGCTACAAATGTAATAATATGAGCATCTATCTTATGCGATTTAACCCATTTTACGAGTTCGGACCCCATCATTCCACCTGCAAATTCTCCTAAAATAAATATTTGGGCTGTAGATTTGTTACACTCCGCTATAGCTTTCTTCAGATCTTTATAGCCCCCAACAACCTCATATAAATCAGGATAATGTCCGAGAAATCCAATTATCCCATCAATCATAAACGGCTGCTGATCTGAAACTACAATTTTAATTTTTCCCATATATTCATCCTGAGTGTAAATGCTTTAACGTATTCATTTATAATCATCCCTTCCATTATTATAAGCAAAATCCAAAGAATACATTGATGAAATAATAATGAAATATTATTAAAAATAAAATTTTTGCGTAAAAAAATACCACAGGCATTAAAAAATAATGAGATGATTAAAATATTACAATTAGATTATATTCAAATCATTAAACCTGAGCCAGTGAGCTATAAGTCCTCAGGGCTTGCCAAAACAGAATTATTCATATCCAAAGAATGTGTTTCAAACATTTTTTCAACTAAATAATGTCTGGCTTGTTCGCAGATTTCGTTAACCTTGTCAGGGGAGAAACAATGATTATTAATTAAATATTGCTCACAATTATCCACAAATTCCTGCGGACTAAATTCAGCAATAAATTGATCGGTAAAAAACACAAAACGCTTATCATCATGAAATGTAATATGGACATTCCATATTGATTTGTCGACAAAATATGACTCTACTTCAAGATACTTATCTTTGAAACTGGTAGGTATATAGAGATTTACAGGACCTGATATTGCCGGTAATTTTTTTCTCCAACTTTCAAAAATTTTGATAAAAACATCAACTTCCTCTGAGGATTTTAACAATATACTCTTCAGATCGTTTATCATGTTTATTCTTTTTTTTCTAGTTCTGAGCTCAACAAGCTTATCAAGGGTATAAAATTATCCATCACATCAATAATGCCTTTTGTATAGCCATCATAATAACCTTGAATAAATTTTTCTTCTCTCTTTACCTCAATGCTCTGAATTTTTGCGTTGGTTTCAATAAGGATATTTTCTTTAAGAGAAACTATTTCTTTCAATCCATCAGAAATTTTTTTTAATCACAACACCATTTGCAGGAGATTTTATCAAGCTCATCTCTATTTTTTTTCGCATAAAATGTATTTCTCTCTAAAAGAGTTGATGCAAGTGGTAACGGCAATTGTATGTGATCAACAAAATCAGGAAATAATAAATTAAATCATTGCTGCATTGCCAATGGTTGTTGCCTTATATAGGGTAACAACGTTGAAAAACCACATGTGATGATATTGTGATAGTTAGCGATGCCGGGTTTGTATCGTGCCTTTTCATTTATTTCCACCGGTATAGCTGATAAATAATCCCTTAGCACAGCAGGAACCTTATAAAAAAATCCGCGTTCTGCAAACCTTTCTCGATAAAAGTGATAACCACTGAATAAACAGATCAATGGAAATAAATTCCAATTGTTTATGTATTAAATAAGTGAACTATTCAGATTAAAATGTTCAACTGAAAGATTGTACTGCAGAACAATCATTTCATTGGTAATAGATCTAAGCACCGGATTGTTAATAGGTGTATTATTCAAGCTTACTCGTTGAGGATGAATACAACTAATTGGATCATATATAATCTTTCTTAGGGCAAGATTCATAACGCTCTCATATGTCTACTTAATTTTCAACCTGACTAAATTAGTTAGAATGGCCCTATACTTCCATAACAGCCAGCAAGTCGCTACGGATATTAATGCAAGTAAGATAGAAACCGGCATAGCCTTATCATAAGCAAAAACAAGTTCGCTAATTTCATATGTTGGTGCTTGCTCAATAATGTCTCTTCGTTTTGACAATACAACAGAAATATTTTCATATTGTACGCTTGCAAAACTATTAACAATAAATCTCTTGATGTCATTTATTTTTATTTCTGGGTTGATATCTTTTTCATATACTGCAAGTACAGAAATATGAATTGGTAAAGCAGTTTTACCACTATCGCCATTATCAACATCGTAACTAACATGTACTCTCGAAGAAATAATGCCATCCATAATTTTGAGAGATTGCTCTAACCACTGCTCAATAGCAGAATATAGCCTTGCTTTTTCCGCTCGTGGAGATGAAACGAGTGCATCTGCAGGGAACATCTGCGATATTTGAATATCAGGCTTACCCGGGAGATTGTAGATTTTTAGCCAATCCACCGCAGAAGCAAAATCCGTTGGTTCAACATAGATTGAGAATCCAGTTTTGCCTTGATCCTTCTTTTCAGCATTAATATTATGTCTTTGTAAAACAGCAAGGACATCATTAGTTTGCTGTTGATCAAGATGGTTCAATAATTCCTGCTGCTTGCAGCCGCACAACAGCAGGATAAACAATAATAATGATATATATTTCATGAGCGGGTCAACGTCTCAACTGCAGCGACAATCTTTCTTGCTAATGTTCCCACCAATGAAACCTCGACATTATAATTAAGCACATGATCCTGCAAGACTAATAATTTTTCAGGAGTTAACCCCTTTTTATCAGACCTTAATGCTTGTAACGCATTTTGCTGCCAATTTTCAGTTTGTACAGCATAGTTGGCAAAAGCGGAGATCATTTTATCACCCGGGTTGTCAAGATTGAGAACCCGGTCATTTAAATCAATCACTTTCGCTTGCTGTATTTCATGAGCAGTTGATTGCTCAGCTCTATCAATAGGTGGCATATTGCTTACTGACATAATAAAATCCTTATCCAGTTTAGCGGAAGTTTTGTATGATTGCTGAATCAAGATCTTTATACGCTTTTACAACGTTAGATTGCGCATTTCGATATAATGTATACTCAGCTAATGCACTTTGATATTCGGCAAGAAATTTCGGGTCGGAGGGATTGGTTGCTAAAACCTCCAACGCTTTTTCAACTTGCTGGTTCAGATCATCAACGCCCTGATCAAATTGTTTGCTGATATCCATAATATAACCATTCCAATCTGCTATAAGTCCTCCTCAATTATTCCTGAAACGTCCAGTTGCTACCTTGAGACTTCTCGAATCGGTTATCTCCGTAGCTAAATGAACTATTATTTGTGTCCTGATTTTTCAAATTCACATTAAATCTTACATATTGTTTACCCCATTGTTTATAATATTCGTCAACATAGTTATTAATTTTATTTAATTCACTGTCACTTAACGTACCAATGATATTGAAATACACATTGTTAGCTGTTTTATATTTTTCATAAGAAAGACCTATCGCTGACAATGTTTCAATAGCCTGACTTTCCAATACATTATCATCTAATACCGCAATACTTATATTGCTGGCATATGGCATAGTTTGTAGTAACCCTTTAATAAGATTGTCGATTAGTTGCTGTGTGATAGCATTCCGTTGCTTACTCACGGTCAGTCTGGGATTACTGGCATCTAATAGCTGAAGTTTAAAATATTGTAAATCAGGGAAATTATCAGCAAGCCATGAAAAAATTCGTATCGATTCATCATCAGGATTTATCACCCGTACTGGCTTTCCAGGTTGATTTTTTTCCAGTGCTTGTTTGACCCAGACTGCTTCATCCAAACTATTGGTATTGATATAGATAACATGATCTCTACCATATAAAATTTCATAATTCCTGTTTTTGTTTACAAGAATTTTATCGATATGTCTCAGCTGCGGATCATTACTGGCATTAACAATATAAAAAGCAAAGAAAATGATAGCAAAAAGAAAAAAAAGCATTACATACTTAAACAGCTTACTGCTAAAGAAATGTTGTTTTGTAGAAATAATGTTATTTTCAATAATGCCTGGCAATGAATACTGCCAAACTTCATTTTTTTCTTTTACAGCAAATTTGAGACCTAAAACTTCTACTTGCTGATTGAATGTTAACGTTCTATCTTCAGGTTCTTGTGCTGTTAATTCTCTGATTGTTACTACTATATCAGGGTCGGTAGTAATTATTATCTCAAAACTACCTGTAAGCTCGCCATAAGGAACGACTATTGTGTTTTCTGGTAACTCAGAAAAAGCATCACTTCTTCCTAACGAAACATCATTACCAATGATAACAAGTAGACGCCCATTAAGTATTTCATACTCGCATCCATTCAATGGTCCGCTCAACAAACGAATGGCATAAGATTCCAATAAGTCTTGTGATAAGAATTTATCATTATTTTCCATGAATACCCCCCGCTAATTCCATAAGCTCTAGTTTAGAGTAGTGTAACAAGACGGAAATTTCATGACCAAAATATGATGATACAGAATAAAAAATTATAATTTCGAGGACTATTTTAAATGCCTCTATGCATAACTTTATTTACAATTTAAGGTATAAACCCTATTCCCTCAATGTTAAGCAAATATAACAATTACTCTTATTTTAACTTTTACACGTAATATTTACCCTAAATGATTTTAGAGTACAGGTTGGCATATGCAAGTCTTTTCCAGTGATGTCTACTTCACTGTAGGCACTAATGCATTATTAGCATCCCAAAAAGAATATTACAGCAATTTAGTTGCGTTGGTTGATCTTGGGCATTCGTTCGTTGTTATTGATGAGTATCAACATCGAAATCTCAAACCAAATACAGAACCTGTAAACATCCTTTTAAGCAACAATTTCATCAGGATCAATAAGAATATTAGATTATCTGATTTAACGCATTTCCTGATTTCGAATCTTCATACACAAAATGTGTATCCCACACAAGAACCACTTACCCATGATGATATAGATATCCTGCGGTTATGTGTTTCTTACTCGTTAAAACAAATAGCCATTATTAAAGGAATTGATTATAAAACAGTATCATATCACAAAATAAGAGCCCTAAATAAACTTAACATAAAAGGTACTGTTGAGTTGTTTATAGCACTCTGTGAATGGGATAAACATTATTTTAAACTCCAATCTTGCGTAAGAGAAAGTTGATATGTCATTAGTAGGATATAATAGTAAAATCATAATAACCATCGCGCTGATATCGTTGCTCTCTGCATGCACCAGAGAAAATTCATTAAAGGAGAATCAAAATAAAAGAAGTGGCGAATCCCAAGCGATAGTAGATGCAAGACAGTTCTTTAGCGAACACCCGGAATATATATCTTCAGCAGAACTGGAGCAAAAGCTATATCGCGAATTTGCACAGGTTACTACAGTTCCAGCTTATAAAGAGATGAGTATGTATCAATTGCTTGTCATTTCATAAGATCGTTTAACTCATTAAATAATGAATCTACACGGTTTTTGCGTGTAGATTCTTATAAATTTCTGACTACGACAGACGTTTAATTTTTTAAATTATCGTCTTTATTCTCGATTTCTTTCTCTTCACCTTCAATGAATTTATCTTCTGAAGAGAGCTGTTCATCTGGAACAGGTTGTCCAGCATTCTCCACATCTTCAAGCCACAGCAGAAGACGTAATATTTCATCTATATTTTCGAAGCTAACATAATCGTAGCGACGATGGGTAGCATAAATTTTTCGTGCTAATTTTTTATCTGTGATAATTGGTATTCCGATTTCCTTTGCATATTTCCTTACGGCTAAGGCTACCTCATTAGTTTCTCTTACAGAAATCAATGGAATAGGTGAAAGATGTGGCTTAAAGTATATCCCTATTGCAATGTGAGTAGGGTTGGCAATCATCAAACGACTATTACTGACATCAGACTTCAATTGCTCAGAAAGAATTTCCTGATGCGCTCTCTGCGTTTAGACTTAATTTCTGGATTTCCTTCTTGCTCCTTGTATTCTCTTTTAACTTCTTGTTTATCCATTTTCATATCTTTCATAAATAAAAAATATTCAGCGATAAAATCAAAAATTAAGACAATTATCATACTGCCGAGACAATACAGTATAAGAAGGAATAGCATCTCTCCCCAATCTGATAATAAAGATATGATATCTCCATCAAGAGTTTTAAAAAGCAGTGATTTATGATTACTCCAAAATACTTTGTTCGCCAATGAGCTTTGTTGAATAAATCGAACTTTTGCTGAGTTGAAGGATCAGATCACGCATCTTCCCGACAACGCAGACCGTTCCGTGGCAAAGCAAAAGTTCAAAATCACCAACTGGCCCACCTACA